>CALATR010000765.1 GCA_937891875.1 uncultured Pseudomonadota bacterium
CACGGTGCCGATGTCCACCCGGGTGCAGCGCATGTTCAGGCGCTCGGTCAGGTCCGCGAGCAGGGCGTCCCGGCTGTCGTCGCCGAGCAGGTCCAGGCGGTCGTAGAGCAGCGTCAGGCTGCGCTGACCCTTGCTGCTGTCCCGCAGCTCCAGCGCGGCGAGCAGGACGAGCGTGACGGCGTCGAGCAGCACGACCATGCCGATGTGGATGGACGGGTGCTCGATGCCGTTGATGACCGCGAGGCCGATCGCGACGAAGAGGTAGGTGAGGTCGCGGATCTGCAGCGCCTGCGTGCGATACCGCAAGATGCCGAAGATCGCGAAGAGCCCAAGTCCGAGGCCCAGATCCATGGGCACCGCATTCATCAGCCAGCACAGGGCGAACGTCACCAGGTTGAGCATCACATACGAGAACGCGAAGTCCCTGGAGCGCCGCCGCGGCAGGTAGATGACCCAGACCAGCACGGCCACGGAGCCGAGGTTCAGGCCCAGGCGAGACACGAGCGAGAGCACGCGCCAGACCGCGCCCCAGGCATCCGTGATCATGGCCGGATCGTTCGAACCCAGTTCAACCAGCAAGTGGCGCTCCTGCGGCGTCGGTCTCGTGGACCTCGCCGGCGCCGAGCGCGCGGACCCGGTTGAGCTGCTGACGGAAGCGGATGTCGGGCAGGTTGTCCTCCAGGAGCACCGAGCCCACACAATACTTGGAGAAGCTGCGTGGGCGGTGGCCCAGCGCGTGGAGCGCGTCCACCAGCGGCCCGTGCTGACGCCACCGCGGGGTCTTCACCTCGACGATGGCCGTCTCGCCCAGACCATAGACGATGTCGCCCTCGCGGAAGCGCACGGCGAGGTCCACGGTGGACCGATCGATGTCGTCGATGCCCAGGAGGGTGACACGCTGGAACTTGCTCTGCAGGCTGACATCCAGCTGTCTGGCCCACGGGAGCTCGCCCAGGATCCAGGCGCGCTCCTCCTCCGTGAGCGGGGTCCGGCCATCGGCGCGCTCGACCCGATGCTTGATGGTCTGGCCGTTGCCCGAGCGGTGCTTGATCTCGAGCATGGTCAGGTCGCGGTCCAGGTAGGTGCGGATGCGGACCTTGGAGCGGCGGGGCCGGCCCCGGCGATGGTCGTGGAAGCTGCGGCGGTCGGGGGTGTCGAAGTAGTCGGTGCGGTACCGGGCGATGCGCTCCCCGTCGGCCGTGAGCACGGCGTGGGTCTGGCTCACCCGGTCGAGCAGCTCCGGGATGTGACGAACCGGGACCACGTACTTGGACTCGAACCGCTTCTGCAGCAGGCGCTGTTCGAGCAGCCCGGGCGGCGCCTCGCACAGCTGCGCGACCGCGTCCAGGACGCACTCGGAGATGGCCCCAACGTCAACTGTCGGCGACCCGTCCCGTCCTGCTGCGGATGATGGCGATTCCTGGTCCATGCAGTGCCCAGTCTAGCGTGCAGTTCTCGTCGTTGTGCACCCAATGCACCACCACGTCCACCCGTACGCTCCGAGGACCGCGCACGTGACCCGTCACATCGCAGACATGACATCGTCACGACACGCGGTGCGACGCGTCGAACGCCGGTCGGTCAGCCGAGCAGGGCGCGGAAGGGCGTCGCCTCGAGCCCCCCAGGGTCGCCCGCGATGCCCGCGTGCTCCTGCAGGGCCGCGAACAGGTTCTCGGGGCGAACGATCTGGCCGCCGGGGCTGACGACGCCGGTCTGGTAGTCGAGGCGCTGGGGCGCCATGCCCGCGTCGGAGCTCGCGCCGAGCACGCGACCGCCGGGCAGCCCACCGCCGGCCATGACGCAGGCGTTGAGCAGGTGGTGGTCGCGGCCGCCGCTCGAGTTGAGCATCGGAGTGCGCGCGAACTCGGAGAAGCCGACCACGACGGTGTGGTCGAGCCAGGAGCCGCCGCTGTCCTTGTACTCGCGCCGCTCGAGGTCGCGGATGAGTGCTGCCATGATGTCGAAGCCGGACTCGAGGCGCGGGCCGTGGGACGCCGCCCACTCGGGGCCGTGCGCGTCCAGATCCTTGGCCACCTCGAAGCTCACGCAGCGGCTGATCCCGCTGGTCAGGGCGGTCACGGCGGCGGCGGCCTGGGCGGGCGCGCCAGCCAGGTCGTACGGGTCGATGCCGTACACGTCGCGCAGCGCCTCCATCTCGGCGGTGCTCGCGGAGAAGTCGAACCGGGCGTCGAGGCCGAGCGCCACGAGGTCGCGGGCGGCCTGGCGGAAGTCGAGCGCCTGGCTCTGGAAGGTCGAGGTGCGGATCCGGTCGCACTCCCGCGCCGTGGCCAGCAGGGCCTCCACCGCCTCCTGCTCCCCGGCGGGCAGGGCGCTGGGGCTGGGGCGCAGGGCGCGGAGCAGGTCGTCGACCGAGTTCACCCGGATGGCGCTCGCAAAGGCGGGCATGCCGTCGTTGTAGGACTCGACCCGGACGGAGAGCTGGGGGATGGGCTCGGTGGGGCCGAGCTCGGCGGCGAGCACGGTCGCGAGCGAGCTGCCCTGGGCCTGCAGGCCGGCGGGGGGCTGGCCGGTCAGGAAGCGGCGGCGGCCGACCTCGTGGGTCAGCGTGTCCATGGACAGGCCGCGCACGACGGTGAGCTTGTCCGCCACGTCCGCCAGCCCACCGATGTGCGGGCCGAAGACCATGCCGTCGACCGCGGTGCGGACGAGGTCGTCCTGGCCGCTGGTCAGCTTGTCGTAGGCGGGCTGGATGCGGGTGACCTTCTTGCGATCATCACGGAAGACCCTGGGGTCTCGCGGATCGAGGGTCAGCAGCACATCCCAGCCGCCGCTGAAGTAGGCGAAGATGAAGTAGAGGTCGTCCCGCGGATTCGCGAAAGCCGGCGTATGACCGAAGCCTCCGAGGGCGGGCAGGCCGATGGCCGACAGCCCGCCGAGCGCGAGTCCACCCTGCAGGAGGCGGCGACGAGTGAGCTTCACGGGCACCTCCTAGTAGCTGTAGAAGTCGGGGTGGACGATGAGGGCGACGCACAGGGCGCGCCAGCTGGACGCGGGATCGCCGGTGGCGTCGCGGGCCTGGCTCATGAGCGTGAGCCACGGGGCCAGCTCGGGGTCCCCGGGCGCGACCATGCGGCCGTGGAAGCGGCGGAGCGCCAGGCGCACGCCCTCCTCGGTGCCGTCGGCGTCGATGACCGTGTCGGCCAGCTCGATCGGGCGGATGAGCACCCGCTCGTCCGAGGGGCGGCCGGGCTCGACGCGGACCAGCTCGGTGCAGGCGGAGGTGGCGGCGTCATCCAGGAACTTCTGGAAGAGCAGGCCGGGGAGCAGGTCCTCCTCGGTGCGCGCCAGGTACTCGGGCTTGCCCAGCGAGCCGGACAGGTGGTCGAACAGGGAGACGTCCTTGCCCGCGATGCGCTCGGTCCAGCCGATGCCGCCGGTGGCGCGCTGGATGGCGGCCTCCAGCTGGTCGATGTCCATGCGCTTGTACGTCCGGGTCGAGGGCACGTCCGCGACCACCTCGGCCTCGCCGACCGGGCGGGTGCCGACGTCCGGGGCCGAGCCACCACCACCACAGGCAGCGAGCAGGGAGACTGCGGCCACGGAGCGCGCGAGGGCGAACAGGCGGTTCATCGCGCCCTCCGGTACGGCTCACTGGTGACGATGTCCTCGACCAGCTCCTTGTAGTCGAAGTCCGTGCGCACGAAGCGCGCCGCCAGGGCCTCGACCCAGGGCTGCTCCTCGGTCACGAGCTCCCGGCCCAGCAGCCACTCCGCGGTGGTCTTCGCGACGCACTGCTGGAGCCGCCCATCGGCCACCGTCTTCGCGACCAGCGCCTTAGGACCCTCCTCGACGTGGTGGGTGTAGCGGCCCTTCAGGAACTGGTAGGACAGCAGGGTGCCCACGTAGGGCTCCTCCTCCGACGAGATCGGGTCGACCTGGTAGTAGGTGCGGCACTCGATGCTGCACGGCGCACCCGTCTCGGCACACCACGCACACTCGGGGTTGTACGTCGGGAATCCCTCATCGGGGCTCAGGTAGCCCGCGCCATACTCGCTCCAGCGACCCCAGTGCGCACCCGCCGGCTCGAGCAGCGCGTGGCAGTACTGGCAGCCCGTGCGCTGGGTGAGATCCGCGGTCGGGTTGGGGTCGTCGACCAGCTCCACGCCGCCATCGGGAGGCTGGAAGGGCTGGCACAGGAACGCCGTGTAGAAGCGGTTCGCCCGGGCGCGGCGGGTCTGGAACTTCATCAGGAACATCGGCGAGGTCAGGATCCCGGACTGCTCCTCGCCGAGGTCGACCGGCACCCAGGTGTCGACGTCGGTGTAGGCCAGGTCGGGCAGGATCTCGGGATCGACCGGCACTTCGTTGAAGCGCACGTGGGCCGGCGCGTGGAGCTGGTAGCGGTAGAAGTGGGCCAGCGGGCCGTTCACGAACCCGGTCCGCCCGGTGAGGATCTCGAGGTAGGACAGGTCGTTCTGGATGACGTGGGCGATGCGGTGCTCGACGTCACCGGCCAGCGCGGCGTGTACCGGCGCCTGCACCCCGTACTCCTGCACGTGGCCGAGCGTCGGGGTGTCGCACCAGGCCAGGTTCGGCCCACAGCCGCAGTACGGGTCGTAGCGGCTGTCGTAGGTGTCACACTCGGTGCCCAGCGGGCTGATGTGCGCTTCCTGGGCCTCGAATGCGCAGACCTTCACCTCGGTGCCGGGCGCCCAGTAGGGCTCGACCCAGACCCAGCCCTCCCGGATGGTGCCGTCCTCCTGCTCGTAGGTGACGATCTCGCCGTCCTCGTCGTAGCTGGCCTCGAAGTCCCCGCACGAGACCGGTCCACCGCGGTAGTTCGGGGCGACCAGGTAGCGGTAGTAGATGCCGCCGTCGGTGATCAGGCGCTGGCGGTTCGACAGCAGGCGGATGTCGCTGACGTTGGGCCACAGGAGCGCGCGGTGGTGGCGCACGACCCGCTCGGCGAAGTCCGGCGTGTCCATCCACTCGGCGATGAAGTCCTGGGCCACGGCGCCGGACGCGATGGCCTCGTACTCGGCGTCCGTGGGCGGAACCCCGCGTAGATCGAGAGACAGGGCGCGGAGGTACTCCGACTCGGCGAGCTCGTCCTCGAGCGGTGGGCACTCGGGATCCGCGGCCGCGAAGGCGGATCCTCCGACACCCAGCCCAATGGCGGCGACAACGAGGGGGAGCCACGATGGCAACTTCGGGTTCACGGGATCGCCTACTCCAGCGGAAAGCCGTTGTCCCGCCAGGCGGCGAGCACGGCCAGATCGATCGGTTCGAGCGGGGCGCCCTGGAGAGGCATGCGCCCCTCGGTGGTGGCGGCGAGGATCGCGTCGAAGTGGGACTGCCACGCCTCGGGCCCGTCCAGCACGGTCGCGGTGTCCTTCTGGTGGCACACCGCACAGCGGTCCTGGTGCAGGGGCAGCACGTCGTCGGTCCAGGTGGCGTACGCGACCACGGTGCTGCTGAACGGCAGGGTGACCGAGTCCTCTACGCCGTCGTCCCAGGTGGCGGTCGCGGACAGCTCGTGCTCGCCCGCGCCGAGTGCGGACGGGTCGACCCGCAGGGCCAGGTCCGCGTCCAGGGTGACGGCAGCCCCATCCAGGGTGACGGACAGGTCGGTGACGCGATCGGCCGCGGTCGGCAGCATGCGCACCCGGGTCGGACCGGCGAGCGCATCCCCGGCCGCGAGGCCCTGCACCACCAGCGGCCGGCCGACCGAGATGCGGCGAACCTCGGCGTTGGTGGCCAACAAGAGGCGCCCGGAGCGATCGGCGCCGGAGGCCACGACGGGCTCGCCGCCGACCCAGACCTCCTCGAGGTTGCCGCCGGTGACGCGCCAGGCGTGCTCGGCGGTGACGACCCACACCCCGTCGGCGGTGCCGTGCAGGGCGACCGCGGGCTCGGGGAGGTCGAAGCGCTTGGCTCCGGAGCGGCGCAGGCGGAGCAGCCCCCCGTCGGTCGCGAACCAGGCGGTGCCGTCTCCGCTGACCGCGACGTCGTGCACCGCGGTGTTGTCGAAGGCGACCACGCCCTCTGCAGCGGACCAGCCGAGCGCGCCGTCGTCGGTGGCGAGCCAGAGCACGCCCTGGGCGTCGAGGCGCCCCTCGCCGAGTGCACCGTCACCCTCTACCAGCACCTGCTCGACGAGGCCGTCGTGGGCCAGGAACACCCCCGAGTCGGTCCCGAGCGCGACCCGTCCGGCGACGGCGTCGACCGCGGTGACCGCCTCGCCCAGCAGCGATCCGGTGGGCGACTCGGCGAGCCCGCTCTCGGTCCAGGTCAGGAGCCGCCCGTCGGTGGCGAGCAGGACCGCCGGCCCGACCGGCGCCGCATCGTGCAGCGCGCCGACCCCGGTCGCGATCAGGCTCTGGCTGCGGGCCGCGCCGCCGTCGACCGCGGACAGGTTGCCGTCGCGGAGCACGACCACGCTGCCGACCTGCGGGGCAAACACCGCGTCGACAGCGCCATCGATCAGCTGCTCCTCGGTGCCGTCGACGGTCTTGATGGGCAGACCGCCGCAGGCCACCAGGAGCCAGGGGAGGGTGAGGACAACGCGCATGGGGACAGGATACCCCGAGGCCGACGAGCTGCGCTGACAGGTCGCTCTCCCGGGGCCGCGCGCGCGTCCCCACCGGGATCGGCGACCGCTTGCCGTCCGCGCGGACGTGGGCCTATCGTAGGGGTTGGAGGTCGCGTGCATCGCTGGTTCTTCGTTGCGGCGCTGGCGCTCGCGGGCTCGCAGACGGCCTGCAAGGGCGGTGAAGAGCCCACGGACACCGATCCGGACAGCGACTCCGACACCTCGGCACCGCTCACCGCGTGCAACCCGGCGCTGACCCTGTCGCCGGAGCAGGCCTGGGCCGAGCCCTACGGCGGCGTGCGCCTCACTCCGGACGGCGGAACCGGCAGGTACAAGGTCGTCATCGCCGAGGACGGCTCCGTCGGCGCAGCGGTGGATCCGTCGACCGGCAGCTACGTGGCCGGCGGCACCGCGGAGACCACCGATCGCGTCGTCGTCACCGATCTCGGCTGCATCGGGGAGGCCGAGGCCTTCGTGGACGTGGTCGCTCCCCTCACCCTCGCTCCCAAGACCCTCACCGTGCGCCCGGGCACCGCGGTCCCGCTGGCCGTGAGCGGAGGGTCCGACGAGGTGAGCTGCGCGATGGTCCGCTCCGACAGCGGCGGCACGGTCGACGCGGACACCTGCGTCTACACCGCCGGCCGCGGGTCGGGCACCGACCGGGTGCGGGCGACGGACGGGCGCACCGGCACCACCTCGGACGCGGTGGCGGTGGTCGATCCCGCCATGCGCTTCCGGGTCCACGGCGACGCGATCTTCTTCGTGCCCGAGGGCGGCATTGCCGTGCCCCGCACAGAAGGTGGCAGCGGTGTCATCCGCCTCACCGGCGAGGGCGGGGTGGTGATCCGCGACGGCGCGGTCATCGGCGAGCCCGGGGCGTCGGGCACCCTCACGGTCGAGGACGTCTACACCGGCGATGTCGACAGCACCCGGGTCGAGGTGGTGCGCCAGCTCCTGCCCGAGCTGCCCCGCGACGGCGAAGCGAGCGGTGAAGGCGTCGCGATCCCCCTCGGCGACGTGAACGGCGATGGCTACGCCGACACAGCGCTGGGCCTCACCGAGGCGAGCGTCGGCGCCTACTGGGGCGGCATGGTGGCCGTGTACCAGGGGAGCAGCGCCGGCCTCGACCCGACCCCGGTCCAGGTGTTCGCCGGCGACTCGCCCGAGGGCACCTTCGGCCGGGACATCGCCGCGGCGGACGTCGACGGAGATGGCCGGATCGACCTGCTGATCGGCGCGGATCGGGACGACGCGGGCCTGACCAACACCGGCACCGTGTCCATCCACCGGGGCGTCGCCGGGGGCTTCTTCGAGGACGAGCCCTCCACCGTGCTCAAGGGCGACGTCGGCTACGGTCGGCTGGGCTCTGCCGTCGCCGCCTGCGACTTCGACGGCGACGGGGCCATCGACCTGGCCATCGGGGCTCTCGACGCCCACGACGACGCCACCGCCGAGCCGGCCATCGACCAGGGCGCCATCCGCATCTGGCGCGGCGCGGCCGGCGGCCCCTCGGCGCGGCCCGACTTCTCCCTGTTCGGCAAGCTGCCCGACGGCGATGGCTATGCGGCCGCACCCGGACTGCACCTCGGCTCCGTGCTCCGGGCCGGCGATCTGGACGGGGACGGCAAGTGCGATCTCGTGGCCGGGGCCAACAAGGCGAACCTGGATGGGCGCGGTGAGGACGGGGTCGTGCTCGTCTACAAGGGCACGACGACCGACGATCTCATGCTCACCCGCGAGCCCGTCGCCGTGATCGAGGGCTCCTCGACCAGCGAGCTCGGTCGCAAGCTGGCGGTAGGCGATATCGACGGAGATGGCGCTTCCGACCTGCTGATCGGCGCGTGGCAGGACGATGGTGCCGCCAGCGACGGCGGCCGGGCGGCGGTGTTCTCCGGCCCGGACCTGGTCGGTCGCCTGCACGTCAGCGATGCCCACTGGACCGTGCTCGGCGACGAGTCCGGCGCGTCCGTCGGGGTCGACGTGGCCGTCGCCGACGTCACCGGCGATGGCCGCGCGGACGCGATCATCGGCGCCCACCGCTGGCGCCTCGCAGAGGGCGGCCTGTACAGCCAGGGCGTGGCCCTGGTCTTCGACGGCAAGGACGTCGCCCGGGGCGGGGAGATCCGCGACGCCCGCTCTGCCGCGGTCCTCGCCGCCGGCGGGGCCACCTCCTACGACCGGCTGGGCCAGGTGGTCGCCGGCATCGGGGACGCGGACAACGACGGCCAGCCCGACCTGTTCTCCCTCGCCAGCCGCGACGATCGCTACGGCATCGACGTGGGCGCGCCGGCCTGGATCGACGGCGCCACCGGCGAGACCCGCTTCCTGGAGCTGCCCGGACGGGCCTCCGGGCACGACGTGGGCCGGGCGTTCACCCTGTTCGACGTCGACGGCGACGGCCAGGACGAGGTCGTCATCGGGGCACCCGGCGCGGGCGTCGACGGGGAGGGTGCCAACGCGGGCGCGGTCTTCGCCGCGGAGCTGGACCGCGGTGGCCGCCCGACCGGCGACATCGTCGACCTGGGCCTGGACCCGCCCACCCACTCCCGCTCCGACGAGCTCGGCTTCGACGTCGACAACATCGGCGACTTCGACGGGGACGGCCACGACGACCTGGCGGTGGTCGCCCGCCGGGACGGCGAGCCCTCCGCCTGGACCAGCGAGTACGCCGATCCCGACGGCTGCGACTCGGGCGACAGCCTCACCGGCATGACCTTCATCTTCCGCGGTGGACCGGGCGGCCTGTCCGACCAGCCGGCGTTCGTCATCCCCGGACCCGAGCGCAGCGGCACCACCGACCTGGCACGCGGGGCGGGAGACATCGACGGGGACGGCTTTGCGGACGTCGTGCTCTCCAGCATCGACTGGGCCGACTCGAACGGTGGCGTCGCCTTCGCCCGCGGCCGACCGGCCATCGCCGGGCGCATTCGGGTCGTGTGCGACCTCGAGGTCTACGAGGGGGGCGACTCCTTCGACCAGATGGGCCGTTCTGCCGTTGGAATCGGCGATCTCAACCGCGACGGCTGCGACGAGGTCGCCGTGGGCGCCGCCCGCGAGGAGTCCGACGCCGACTGGTACAACCAGGGCGTGGTCCGGATCTTCTGGGGCTGGGGCGGCCCCGGGTGCATCGTCGTGCCCCGGATCACCGCCGCCTCCATGACCCCCCGCGGCGCCGAGCTGGGGACCGCGCTCGCCGGCCGGGGTGACGTCGACGGAGACGGGTTCATCGACCTGGTCGTCGGCGGCGAGGCCCTGCGCAAGCAGTTCGGCGAGTACGGCGGGGCCTGGGTCGCGCCGGGCCGCCACCTGCTCGGCCTGGAGCGCACGGTCACCACCGCCGGGGTGCTGCCCGCGGTCGGACGCTTCGACTGGGAGCCGCTGATGCCCATCGACGGCCTCGAGGACGCTCCCCACGCGGTCGTCGGAACGACCAGCGGCTCGCTCTTCGGCCACGCGGTCGCCCAGGTCACCGACCCCCTCGACACCCGGCGCACCATGGTCGCGGTCGGCGCGCCCTTCGGCGACCTCGGCGGCGGCTCCCGGGCGGGCGGGGTCGTCATCCACCGCTTCACGGACCTGCCCGCCGGCACCCGCGGACTCGATCTCGTGCCCTGGGCCGTGCTCGCGGGCGAGTCCCAGCGCGACGACGGCCAGGCGGGCGCCGTGCTCGCCTCGGGACGGGCCACGGACGGCACCCCGCTGCTCCTGGTCGGCGCTCCCCGGTCGAGCGCCCTGGGCCTGCAGGTCGGAGCCGTGTACGTGCTGCGGATGGAGTGAGCTAGGGACCGCACGCACCCCGGGGGAGCCTCCATGCGCGCAGCCATCACCATCGCCCTCGCCGCCGGCCTGGGCGCCTGCCTCGGCCCCAGCCAGGAGCAGCGCGCGTTCGTCGACCACATCGAGGAGGCTGCGGAGCAGTCGATCCTGGCGTCGGGCGCCACGGAGGCGGAGGCGCGGCAGGTCGACGTGAACAAGGTGGTGTGGCTGAAGGGCGAGCACACCGCCGTTGTCGACGCGGTCTTTCCGCGCAAGGGCGCCACCGCCCGGGTGCACCTCCCGGTGAGCGTGCGCTTCGAGCAGGGGGCCGAGGGCTGGTACGTCGAGGAGGCCGTGCCCGACCGCGCCAGCATGGACCGGCTGGAGGCGGAGCTGGGTGCGGCAGTGATCCGCTCCAGCGAGACGCGCAAGCAGCAGGCCGTCATCGACCGACGGGTACAAGCGGCACAGGCGCAGTTTGCATTCGACGTCAGAAGTCTGTTTCCAGATGGCCACCCACCAACCCTGGTTCGCTCTGACATGAACGGTTGCACCGGCATTCTCACGTTCACCGCCAGCTGGTCGGGGCTGTCCGCGGACGCCCGTCGGGCCAGGGTGCGACAGGTCGTCGAGGTGCTGAAGCGTTCTCACCGTGAGATCAACTGCGGCAACCCGAAGGTCAAGGTGTTGGTCGACGACCGCGAAGTCGCCGGCTGGAACAGCAAGGACGGCGTCTTCCTGCGCTGATCCGTGTGGCTTGCGGGGACTTGCAGGGTCTCCGGATTGACTCGACTGGGACCCGCCGCTCCGGCCGTCTCGGCGGTCCGGCACGGCTCTGTCACAGCCACCCGAACCCTCGGGTGCGTAGGCGGAGACACCCACAGACAGCATTTTTTCGACACTGCCCGAGAACTGAACCGCCGTTCAGGCTGAGCGAGTTGCCTCATTGACGATGAAAGATCAGGACTGGTTCCGCGCGCCGCGCCCGTAGCGTCTCAGGGCCGATTGAAATCAATCTTCAACTGTCACGGAATGTCCGTCGTAGCCGGGACAACCGTTTGACATCCGCCTGACCGGTCTGCCCGGTCTTTGTTTCCACCGTTGCTGGTGTGCAACGATCCCCCATCCCCAAATGGAGGATGGATGCACACGAAGAGCCTGGTTCCAGCCTGGACGCCCGTGCTGTTGCTGGCGGCCACCGGCTGTTTGAACGGACCGACCCTGGTGTCGGTCACGCCTGACAACGACTACGTCGACGGCTGCCGCCCGATCGTCATCCAGGGACACCACCTGGGTACGTCCGCGAGCGCCAGCCTCGGCGGCACCGATCTGGCCCTGGCGCCGGCGGAGGAGGACACCGACTACCCGGACTACGCCCAGGACGTCGGCTTCGTCTACTACGCGACCACCCCGCCCGCGAGCTCCGGTGCGGCCGGCTTCGTCGACGTCACCATGACGGTGGACGGCGAGGAGATGGTGCTGTCGGACTACTTCTACTACCGCTCCTGCCCCGGTCCGCTGACCCTGGACGTCGCGGTGTTCGAGGGGGCCGCAAACGCGGTGCTCCCGCTCGAGGGCTGCGGCATCGACGCGGCTGCGACCAGCGGGCGCCTGCTGGACATGCTCGACGGCTCCGAGGTCGCCACGTTCGGCCTCGACCAGGTCTGCTCCACCGCCCAGGCCACCTGGACCGTGCCGGACGTCGCCGCGGACTCGAGCTGGTCGCCCAGAAGAAGTGGTCCAACAACTGGGCCCTGTACGGCAGCTACACCCTGTCCGAGAGCTTCGGTCACACCCCCGGTCAGTTCGAGCTGGCCCCGGGCGCGACCTCGGGCTCGGACGGCAACGGCGTCGGCATCTGGATGGACGACGTCGGTGAGCAGGACGTCCGCGCCGCGTACTACGAGGGTGGCGCCGGCTGGATCCTCGAGGGTCTGGCGGGCACCGGTCGCTACAGCGTGACCGACCCCGACTACCGCGACGACGCCGGCTTCTACGGCTACCTGCCCTACCATCAGCTGCACCAGCTGAAGATCAACGGCAGCTACACCTTCGACTTCGGCACCACCGTGGGCCTGGTCTACGAGTTCGGCTCGGGCCACCCCTGGCAGAAGCGGACCTTCATCGGTTTCTATGGCTTCGACGGCATGGCCCAGGGTCGCGGCGGCCGCATGATGCCCTCGACCCACTACATCGACTTCCGCATCGCGCAGAAGATCAAGTTCGACGAGAACAAGTCGGCGGAGCTCACGGTCGACCTCTTCAACCTGCCCGGTCTGAAGGCGCCGATCACCTACTACCAGAACGACGCCCCCGGCTTCGGTCTGACCATGTTCCGCCAGGCCCCGCGCTCCGCGCGGATCGGTCTCCGGTTCAGCTACTGATCGCCGCCTGATCCGCGGCTGCCTCCTCCCGGGGGCTGCCGCGGCTCGGTCGAGAGGACGCCCGTCAGCTTCGTGCTGGCGGGCGTCGTGCGTTGGGGCTGCCAGCGCGTCCCACGTGGGTACGTACAGATCGAGGAGGAGAGATGCGGATCACCTTCCTGGGCGCTGCGGGCACGGTCACCGGCAGCAAGACCCTGATCGAGACCGGCGACACCCGCATCCTGGTCGACTGCGGCCTGTTCCAGGGCTTCAAGGCCCTGCGCCAGCGCAACTGGGCCCCCCTGCCGGTCGAGCCCTCGTCCCTGGACGCGGTGGTGCTCACCCACGCCCACATCGACCACTCCGGCTACCTGCCGCGGCTGACTCGCCAGGGCTTCAAGGGCCCCGTGTACGCGACCGAGGCCACCTGCGACCTGCTGGGCCTGCTCCTGCCCGACGCGGGCCACCTGCAGGAAGAGGACGCGCGCTACGCCAACAAGCACGGCTTCTCCCGGCATGATCCGGCACAACCGCTCTACACCGAGGAGCAGGCCCGGGCCGCGCTGCGTCAGCTGAAGCCGGTGTCGTGGTCCACCGTCATCACCATCGGCTCCCTGCGGATCTCCTGGCGACCGGCGGGCCACATCCTGGGCGCCGCCCTCGTGCGCGTGGAGGGTCCCGGCGGCTCGATCCTCTTCTCCGGCGACCTCGGCCGCCCCCACGACCCGATCCTGCCCGCGCCGGCGGACGTGCCCGACGTGCCCGACGTGCTCGTCCTCGAGTCGACCTACGGCGATCGACTGCACGACGCGAGCGACCCCCAGGACGCCCTCGCCGACGTCGTCTGCCGCACCATTCAGCGCCGCGGCATGCTGCTCATCCCCAGCTTCGCCGTCGGTCGCGCCCAGGCGGTGCTCTACGGCCTGCACCGCTTGAAGGAGACCGGGCGGATCCCGAAGGATCTCCCGATCTTCCTGAACTCTCCGATGGCGGTCGACACGACCGAGCTCTACCTGCGCCACGTCGAGGATCATCGCCTCTCCCCGGCGGAGACCTCGCGGATGTGCCGCGCCGCGACGCTCGTGCGGACCGTGCAGGAGTCGAAGCGCCTCAACCAGCGGCGCGGCCCGGGGGTCATCATCAGCGCCAGCGGCATGCTCACCGGCGGGCGCGTGCTGCACCACCTCAAGGCCTTCGCCGGAGATTCCCGGAACACCCTCCTCTTCGTCGGCTACCAGGCTGGCGGCACCCGCGGCGCGTCCATCCTGCAGGGTGCCGAGTCGGTGCGCATCCACGGCGAGGCCCAGCCGATCCGCTGCGAGGTGGCCCGGATCGATGCCTGGTCCGCCCACGCCGACCACCGCGAGATCACCGACTGGCTGGCCCGCTGGCCGTCCGCCCCCCGCCAGGTCGTGCTCAACCACGGCGAGCCCGCTGCGACCGACGCCATGCGCCAGCACCTGCAGGATCGCCTCGGCTGGTCCGCCACGGTCGCCGAGCTGGGCACCGAGCTCGAGGTCATCGACCACGGGGAGCGTGCCGAGGTGCTGCTCCAGGCCCCCTCCACCGGCAAGCGCGCGCGCCGCCGCCGGGCCGACGTGGAGCCCCTGCCCGAGCCCGAGCCGGTCGACGACACCGCGGTCGACGCCGCCCTCGCCTCCATCCGCGCCGAGCGGGGGGTCGTCGTCGTCGGCCACCGGGACGCGCGCTGGGGCAAGGCCATGCTGGAGGTGCCCGCCCTCATGGCCCGCCTGCTCCCCGGCGCCGCCCTGGTCGCGCCGTCAGGACCGATGGCGTCGGGACTCGAGCACGCGGCTCACGAGGCGGACGTGCCCCTGGTCGCCATCGCCGCACCGACCCTGCGCGAGCCCCACCTGCCGGCACGGACCCAGGCGCTGATCGCCTTTCCAGGCGGCTTCTCGACCCTCTCCCTGGTGACGGCCGCCCTCGATCGCATGGTGCGCGGGCTCGGTCCCCGGGTGCCGGTGGTGCTGGTCGACTACGCCTTCTGGGACGACGTCCTGGGCGCCGAGCTCCTCCGCGAGCGGGGCTATGCGCCCGAGCAGAGCGCCGACCTC
Organism: uncultured Pseudomonadota bacterium; assembly: GCA_937891875.1. GTDB lineage: Bacteria > Myxococcota_A > UBA796 > UBA796 > REDI01. Next base: position 14,751 of record CALATR010000765.1, read on the forward strand.
ATCGTCTACGCAGACACCGTCGAGCAGGCGGTGGAGGCGGTGGCGCGCTCGAACCGCAGGTAGGTCTGGCCGATCTGGATGACCTCGCCGCCGCGCAGCTCGGCCCTGCGGACCTGGATGTCGTCGACGAAGATGCCGTGGGTGCTGCCGAGGTCCTCGATGTGCCAGGCGTCCCCGCTCCGGACCAGCCGGCAGTGGCGGCGGCTGACCTGGGCATCGGTGCGCAGGGTCAGGTCACAGCGACCGCTGCGGCCGACCACCACTTCGCCGGCGAGCAGCAGGTGCGAGCCCGCGAACAGGATCTGCGAGCCGCTCTCCGGATCGACCTCCACCAGGCTGGGAACGGCCTCGGCGAGGCGATCCTGGGTGCGGATGGTGGTGAACTGCGGGGCGAAGGTGGGCATCATCGCGGGCCTCCAACGAACACCCACGATCTAGGCCGCCCACCCCCGGCGCGCGGATACACGCGATTTCACGGCCTTCAGTGGTCCGCGGCGGTGTCGAGGCAGGCCGGCGGTTATCCGACGAAGCAGCCACCCCGGAGCACAGCCGCGTGATCGAGCCCGGAACCGTCATCGACGACCGGTACCTGGTCGAGCGCACCCTCGCGAGCGGCGGCATGGGCACGGTCCTGGTCGTGCGCCACCAGACCCTCGACAGCCTGCACGCGCTGAAGATCCTGCACGTGCCCGGCACCGAGGTCCGGGAGCGCCTGCTCACCGAGGGCAAGGTCCAGGCGCGGCTCAAACACCCGAACATCGTCGCGGTGACCGACACCCTCATGGTCGACGGGGCGCCGGGCATCGTGATGGAGTTCATCGGCGGCGGCTGCCTCGACGACCTCCTCGCCGAGCGCGAGCTCTCGCTGGACGAGATCGAGCAGATCTTCCTCGGCATCCTCGCCGGCGTCGCCCACGCCCACACCCAGGGGCTGGTGCATCGCGATCTCAAGCCGGCAAACGTCCTGATCGAGCGGATCGGCGCGACCGGACTGCTGCCCAAGGTGACCGACTTCGGCATCGTGAAGGTGCTGGAGGAGGCGCGACCGGTGACCGGCGCCCCCAAGACCCGGACCGGGATCGGCATGGGCACGCCGCAGTACATGGCCCCCGAGCAGGCGGACGGCGCGTCCATGGTCGGCCCCGAGGCCGACGTGTTCTCGCTGGGCTGCATCCTGTACGAGATGGTCATGGGCGCGCGCCCGTTCGAGTCGCAGAGCGTGCTCGGCATCCTGGCGAGCGCCGCCGACGGCCTGTACGACGACCCCCAGGACCTGCGCCCCAACCTGCCCGATCGCTTCGTGCAGGCCATCCGCGGCGCGCTGGTGCCCGAGCGGGAGCTGCGGATCGGCACCTGCGAGGAGCTGGCCGCGGTGCTCACCGAGGGCCGGGTCACCCGCCTCGACACCCTGGGGCGGTCCTCGCGCGAGCCCACGCCGCTGCCCCGCCGGGAGTTCCCCAAGGGCCAGGGGCGGGTGGAGCACCACCGCCGGCGTCGGGGCTACGTGCCCGGGGCGGCCACCGGGGGCTCGGCCACCGGGACCGGCGGCGCGTCCGCGCCCGCGAGCCAGACCATGCCGCCGCTGGACGCGCTCGAGGAGCAGCCGCGGCGGTCGCGGACCGGACTGTGGGTCGGCCTGCTGGTGGGTGGGGTCCTGCTGGCCCTGGTCGCCGTGGCCGGGGTCGGCGTGCTGGGCGCGGGGGTGGCCGGCGCCGCCTGGTTCGCCATGCCCGGCGCGGACGTCGACACCGGCGTGGTCACGACCATCGACCCGCCGGATGATCCTCCTGATACGCCAGTTCCCACCGATGCATCCGACGACACGGACGTGGACACCCAGGGCGGTGGCGCGAACACGGGCACGAACGGCGGTGGGACGACCGGCGGTGGCACGACGACGACCGGCGGTGGCACGACGACCGGCGGTGGCACGACGACCGGCGGTGGGACGACG
>CALATR010000766.1 GCA_937891875.1 uncultured Pseudomonadota bacterium
AGGGAGGGTCACCCCAGCTCTCCCACCCCCAGCAGGATCAGGCAGATGTTCGGCAGGACCTCCCATGGTTCGGCCCGCCGAGGAATCCTAGGTTGCAGCCAGGACACCGGCCCACTTCACCGCGTGGGCCCGATCGGACCTGGAGGTCACCATGGACAAGAACGAGCAGCTCTCCCGCCGGGGATTCGTCGCCGGCTCCGCCGCGGCAGGCACCGTGGCCGCGCTCGCCGGGACTGTGCCCGCCTTTGCAAAGGGAAAGAAGAAGGCGGCGGATGGCAAGGTTCGCGCCCGGGCGGCCTTCGATGCGTCCGGCGAGCTGAAGCCCTTCGAGTTCGAGCGTCGGCCGATGGGCGACGACGACATCGTCATCGACATCAAGTTCGCCAGCGTCTGCCACTCGGACATCCACCAGGAGCGCGGGGACTGGGGGCCGCAGCAGTATCCCCAGGTGCCCGGCCACGAGATCGTGGGCATCGTGAGCGCGGTGGGCAGGAACGTCACGACGTTCAAGGTGGGCGACCGCGCCGGCGTCGGCTGCATGGTCGACAGCTGCATGGACTGCCCCTCCTGCGACCACGGCGAGGAGCACTACTGCCAGAAGGGCAAGACCCTGTTCACCTACGGCTACCCCGATGAGCGGGAGGCCACGGGCATCACCCAGGGCGGCTACTCGAGCCGCATCGTCGTCCGCGACCACTTCGCGGTGCACATCCCCGACCACATCTCCCTGCAGGAGGCCGCGCCGCTGCTCTGCGCCGGCATCACCACGTACTCGCCGATCATGCAGGCCAACTTCGATGTGGGCGACAAGGTCGGCGTGGTCGGGATCGGCGGCCTCGGGCACCTGGCGGTCAAGCTGGCCGTGGCCAAGGGCGCGGAGGTCGTCGCGTTCACCACCTCGCCGTCCAAGGTGGCCGACATCGAGTCCTGGGGCGCCAAGGCGGTGGTGGTCGATGGCCCCGAAGCCCTCGGACCGCACCGCGCGACCCTCGACTGGGTGATCTCGACCATCCCGGTGAAGTACGACGTGGCCGCGTACGCCTCGGTCGTCAAGCCCCACGGCACCTTCACCCAGGTGGGCATGCCCGACGGCTTCTCGCTGACCGTGAACGCCATCGCCCTGTCGATGTCCCGGGTGAAGTTCAACGCCTCGCTCATCGGCGGCATCCCCGAGACCCAGGAGGTCGTGCACTTCTGCGCGGACAACCGGGTCGTCCCGGACATCCAGCTGATCACCGCCGACGAGATCACCGCGGCGTGGGTGAAGGTCCAGAACAAGGAAGCCCGCTACCGCTACGTCATCGACGCGGCGACGTTCTAGGGGAGCCAGGCTTGGACCGGACCGCAGACATCGCCGCCGCCGAAAGGCCAGGGCCCCGCCGGGCGCTGGCCGGCGCCCTGCTGTGCGCCACCACCCTCGCCAGGGTGGGCCTGCGCGCCCCCGCCCCGCGCTAGATCCTCTTCGATCCCGCCAGGAGTCCCCATGTCGACCCTCGCCGCCCCCCTCGCCGCGTTCCGTGCCACCCTGCCGTCGAAGGAGCTGACCGGCGTCGCCGAGACCGGCGTGCCCGGCGTGAGCTTCTTCTGGATCGGCGAGGACAAGCCGCGCTCGCCCCTGCTCTACGACACCGGCATCGTGATCCTCGGGCAGGGCCACAAGGTGGGCTGGCTCGGTGGCCGAGAGTTCAGGTATGACGCCGAGACCTGCCTGGTGCTCGGCGTTCCGGTCCCCTTCGAGTGTGCCTCGTACGGTACGCCCTCCGAGCCGCTGCTGGGGGTGCGCCTCGACGTCGATCTGGGCCTGCTGCACAGCCTCGTCGCTCGCTTCTCCGGCCGGCTCGGCAGCGATCCCCGCGCGGGCAAGGGCGTGCACAGCGCGGTCGAGCCCCTGCGCATGGAGGGCGCGCTGCTCCAGGCGGTGGTGCGGCTGCTCGAGAGCCTCTCCGACCCCATGGACCGCACCGTCGTCGGTCCGGCCGCGGTGGAGGAGATCATCTACCGGATCCTGCGCTCGGAGCACGGGCGCGTCCTGCACGCCCTGACCCGCCACCAGACCCCCTACGCCAACATCGCCCATGCCCTCGAGCTCATCCACGGCGACTTCCGGAACGCGCTCTCGGTCGAGGACCTGGCCAAGGAAGCCGCGATGAGCGTGTCCTCCTTCCATCGGACCTTCAAGGACGTCACCGGCGAGACCCCGCTGCAGTACCTCAAGAAGGTCCGCCTGCTGAAGGCCAAGAGCTTGCTCGTCTACGAGGGCAAGCGCGTCGAGGAGGCGGCTCACGAGGTCGGCTACGCGAGCCCGTCCCAGTTCAGCCGCGAGTTCAAGCGCTACTTCTCGGTGCCGCCGTCCGAGGCCGCGACCCTGCCCTACAGCGATCCCATCCTGCCCGAGCTGCAGATGGTCTAGCGGACCATCGCCTGGAGACGTCATGACCCGCATCCAGCTGTCCTTCGGCTCCGAGCGCCTCGTCGCCATCCTCGACGACTCGGCAGCGGGCAGGGCCTTCGCCGGCCTGCTGCCCCTGGAGCTCGATCTCACCGACTACAACGCCACCGAGAAGGTGTCCCAGCTGCCCGCGAGGCTGGACACGACCGGTGCGCCCGCGGCCTGCGCGGCCCGCGCCGGCGACCTCACGTACTACGCGCCGTGGGGCAACCTCGCGATCTTCTACCGGGACTTCCCCAGCGCCCGCGGCCTGGTGCGTCTGGGGACGATCGAGGGTGGCCTGGGTCCGCTCGCCCGGTCGGGGGCCCTGCACGTGCGCATCGAGGCGGCACCCGCTGAAGGGTAGGGGCGCGTTCTCCTGCCCATCCATCGCCAGGTTGGCAGGATCAGGCAGATCATCTGCAGAAACCACCATGGTTCGCCTCCCGACGGTTTCATAGATTGAAAGCGTATGACGGAGGCAGAATCATGAAGACCCAGGTCACAGCGGCCGCCCTGATGGCGGCGCTTTCAAGCACTGCGGACGCGGGTCGTCGCCAGGCGGATCCCGCCGACGGCGCCCCGGCCCTCGCCACCTACACGGACCAGCTCGTCTACGGCGAGCTCTGGGATCGGGACGTCCTGTCCCGCCGCGACCGCAGCCTGGTCACGGTGGCGGCGCTGGTCGCGAACGGCCGCACGTCCCAGCTGCAGTTCCACTTCGGGCGCGCGCTCGACCACGGCGTGACGCCCGTCGAGCTGTCCGAGCTCGTCACCCACGTCGCCTACTACGCGGGCTGGCCGGTCGGCACCGAAGCCGCCGCCGAGCTGGCCTCCGTGTTCCGCGCCCGCAAGCTGTCCGTGGACGCCGCGGATCCCGAGCTGCTCGCCCTCGATCCCGACAAGGAGGCCGCGCGCAAGCAGTCGGTCGCCCGGGTTGCGGTGCTCGCGCCGGGCCTCGCCCAGTACACCAATGAGCCCCTGTTCTCCGAGGTGTGGCGCCGTCCCGGTCTCGCACCCCGCGACCGCAGCCTGGTCACCGTCGCGACCCTCATCGCCACCGGCCAGGCCGAGCAGATGCCCTTCCACCTGGGTCGCGCCCTCGACAACGGCCTCACCGAGCCCGAGGCGTCGGAGGTGGTCGCGCACCTGGCCTTCTACTGCGGCTGGCCCCGTGCCTTCTCCGCGGTCGGGCCCCTCGGCGAGGTGCTGAAGGCGCGTCAGCAGCCCGCCACGCCCGAGCCTCCCGCCGAGCTCACGGTCACGCCGCGCGCGGAAGCCCCGCACTTCAGCGGCCCGCCGGCAAACTTCACCGGAGAGGTCGAGGTGGAGTCGCTGTTCCGCGCCGATCTCGACGGCGACAACGGCGGCGGCATGGTGCACTTCCAGCCCGGCGCCCGCACCGCCTGGCACACCCACCCCCGCGGCCAGACCCTCGTCGTCACCGCTGGCGTGGGCTGGGTCCAGCAGGAGGGCAAGGCGCGCCACACCATCCGCGTCGGTGACGTGGTCCGCATCCCGCCCCACGTGCGGCACTGGCACGGGGCCAGCGCAGAGCAGGCCATGTCCCACATCGCGATCGCGGAGTCGGTGGACGGCTCCTCGGTCACCTGGATGGAGCTCGTGCCCGACGCGATCTACCGCGCCGAGCAATAGCCCCTTCCCACCCCAATCGAACACCTGAAGCACGAGGTACAACCATGATTCTCCAGGAAACCTACTCCCTCTCCAACGGCGTCGACATCCCCAAGCTGGGCCTCGGCACCTGGATGGTCTCCGACTCCGACGTCGAGCAGGCCGTCGTCGACGCGGTCGCGCTCGGCTACCGCCACATCGACACCGCCCAGGCCTACCAGAACGAGGCCGGCGTCGGCCGCGGCTTGAAGGCTGTCGGCGTCCCGCGGGACGACCTGTTCCTCACGACCAAGCTGGCCGCCGAGGTCAAGTCGTACGACGCTGCAGTGGAGGCCATCGACGCCTCGCTGAAGGCCCTCGGCGTCGACGTCATCGACCTGATGATCATCCACAGCCCCCAGCCCTGGATGCAGTACGGCGAGGAAGACCGCTTCTTCGAGGGCAACCGCGAGGCGTGGCGCGCCCTCGAGGACGCGTACACGGCGGGCAAGCTCCGGGCGATCGGCGTGTCCAACTTCCAGGAGGTCGACCTCGACAACCTGCTGTCTTCCTGCCGGATCGAGCCCATGGTCAACCAGATCCTGGTGCACGTCGGCAAGACCCCGAAGGCCCTGATCGCCTACTGCCAGGACAAGGGGATCCTGGTCGAGGCCTACTCGCCGATCGCCCACGGCGTGCTGCTCGAGCACGACGCCGTCGGCGCCATGGCCGAGAAGTACGGCGTCTCCGTCCCCCAGCTGTCCATTCGCTACGATCTCCAGCTGGGCCTGCTGCCTCTGCCCAAGACCGCCAACCCGGCCCACATGAAGGACAACGCGGGCGTGGACTTCACCATCTCCGACGAGGACATGGAGGTCCTGAAGAACGTGCCGCAGATCGAGGACTACGGCGAGGCCAGCGTCATGCCGGTGTTCGGCGGGAAGCTCTGATCGCTGCCGGGTTCCCGGCGTCTCGCGCGTGCGCCTCGATGGCCCGAGCGAGGCGCTTGGGATCGACCGGCTTGACCAGCACGTCGCACATGCCGGCCTGCAGGCACGCCTCCCGGTCCTCGGCGAACGCCGCCGCGGTGAGTCCCACCACCGGAGCATCGCCGTACGGTGCGGCCAACACGGCGATCTGGCGGGTCGCCTCCAGGCCGTCCATGTCCGGCATCTGGTAGTCCATCAGGATCAGGTCGAAGACCTCGCGGCTGGCCAGCGACAGCGCCTCCTGCCCCGAAGCTGCCGTGAAGACCTCGTGCCCCTGGCGCTCGAGGGCGTAGCGCGCCACGCGCAGGTTGATGGGGTTGTCGTCCACGACCAGGATCGCGCGCGGAGGGATGTGTGCGAGCAGCTCGGTCTGGTCCACGGCCCGGGTCCTCTGGGTCGGGATGCGCACCTCGAAGGTGGTGCCGACTCCGAGCGTGCTCTGCACGGTGATCGAGCCGTCCATGAGGGTGGCGAGCTCGTGGCAGATGGCGAGGCCGAGGCCCGAGCCGCCGAACCGGCGTGAGGTGGAGGCATCCGCCTGGGCGAAGCGCTCGAAGACTCGGGAGACCGCCTCGGGCGTCATGCCGATCCCGGTGTCGACCACGCGCAGGGCCAGCTCGCGCTCGTCGATCAGCTCCGCGTGCAGCGTCACGTGGCCGCGCTCGGTGAACTTCAGCCCGTTGCCGAGCAGGTTCATGAGGATCTGCTTCACCCGCCCGCCGTCGAGGCGCAGGCAGTCGTCCCGGAAGGGGTGCTCCACCCGCAGCTCGATGCCACGGGCGCGTGCGATGGGCTCGAGCAGGGCGCGGACGCCGTCCAGCAGGTCGGAGATCGTACAGGGGCGGGGCTCGATGTGGAGCTGGCCGGACTCCAGGCGACTCCAGTCGAGCACGTCGTTGAGCACGACCAGCAGCCCCTCGCCCGAGCTCTGGATCGCGGCGACCATGTCGCGCTGGGAAGGGTCGAGATCGGTGTTGTGCAGGGCGTCCGCGAGGCCCAGCACGCCGTTCAGCGGCGTGCGGATCTCATGGCTCATGTTGGCCAGGAACCGGCCCTTTGCCTCGGACGCGGCCTCTGCGGCCTCCTTGGCGGCGCGCAGCTCCTGGCGCTGCTTGCGCAGGCGGACGGTGAGGTC
>CALATR010000767.1 GCA_937891875.1 uncultured Pseudomonadota bacterium
CCCCCCCCCCCCCCGCCCGAAGCCGCCCGCCCCCCCGCCACAACGCTCCGTCACCCAGGCGCTTGACAGCCTCCTCACGCCCGGGAACCGTCTCAACGATGCTACCGTCTGCCGTCCGCCCAGGAGCCGAGATGACCAAGCGCCTGTTCACCCTCGTCGCAGCCGCCGCGCTGACGCTGCCCGTGCTCCAGGGCTGCAACGACTACGAGATGTTCCGCCTCGCCGGCCTGGCCCAGGAGGACTTCTCCAACGATGCCGAGCTGCTCTTCGTCATCGACAACTCGACGTCGATGCTCGAGGAGTCCGCAGACCTCGCCGTCAACTTCGACGGCTTCATCGCCAAGCTCATCAACCCCACCGGGGACGGCACCCTGGACGGGCTGTCCGATGCCGTCGACAACTACATCCTCTCCGTGGGCAACCGCGGCGCGGTCGTCGACTTCCAGCTGGGCATCACCACCACCGACGTGGGCGCCGAGGACGGCCGCCTGATGTCGTTCCCCCAGTCCCAGCCGGTCATCCCCAAGGGCACCGCGGACACCGCCCTCAAGTTCAACCAGAACCTGCTGTGCGAGTCCACGTGCTTCCCCGACGTCGCCAACGGCGGCCTGCCCACCGCGGCCGAGGTCGGACGCTCCGGCTACACCTGCGGGGATCCCCTCGCCAGCGAGGAGCTCTTCGCCGAGTACATGGACTGCACCTGCGGCGAGGGCACCTGGAAGGGCAACTGCGGCTCGGGCACCGAGGAGCACATCGAGGCCGTGTTCCAGGCCATGTGCCGCGGCCTGCTCGACCCCGCCGACGACAGCCGGGTCACCCAGAACCTGCTCGACGCCTGCGAGAACGACGGCGGCACCCCCTTCGACCGCAGCACGGATGCCCTGTCCAACGCCGACTTCTTCCGCGAGGGCAGCACCATCATCCCGGTCATCGTCACCGACGCCGGCGACAACTCCCGCCGCCTCGGCACCGGCCAGGACGACGTCGACGAGTACGTGGACCTGTTCGACCAGTTCGGTCGGCGCATGGCCTGGGCGGTCATCAGCCGGCGGACCGAGGAGTGCCAGACCGGCGGCTCCGACTCGATGACCCAGTGGCAGGAAGCCCGCTACGACCAGCTCATCGACACCTACGGCGGCATCTGGACCCCGATCACCCAGGACGGCGAGGCCGGCTGCGAGGTCGCGGACTTCGGCGCGGCCCTGGAAGAGGTCGGCCAGCTGCTGAACAAGCTGCTCGAGATCTTCCCGCTCCAGTCCATCCCCGACCAGGAGACCATCCTGGTCTTCGTCGACGGCAAGCGGGTCGACGCCGCCACCCCCGAGTTCGCCGAGGACGGCAGCGTCACCTACCTCGACGGCTGGACCTACCTGGCCGCCGAGAACGCCATCCAGTTCTACGGCGACGACATCCCCGACTACCGCGAAGAGGTTCGCATCTACTACCGTCCGCTGGACGGCATGCCGCGAAGCCTCCCGTTCTAGAGACGTTCCCCCACCCCCGGAGCCCCGCATGCGCTTGTCGCAGGCCACTGCGGCCGTCCTCTCCGTCGCTGCCTTCGCCGCAGCCGCGCTGAGCCCGACGTCAGCCCTCGCCCAGGACACCGTCGACATCGGCACCATCGCTGATGAAGACATCGTGGTCGTGCAGCGACTGCTCTACCCCAAGGACGGACGCACCGAGCTGGGCGCGCACCTGGGTGTGATGCCGTTCGACGCCTTCCTGCTCACGCCGAACATCCAGCTGTCCTTCGACAAGCACCTGTCGGAGACGGTGGCCTTCTCGGTCCTCGCGGGCGGTGGCTACGGCATCAAGAACGGGACCTACAACCAGCTGTCGGACCCCGGCTACGGCGTCGAGCCCAACGCGTACCGCTACCTGGGAAGCCTGCTCGCCGGCGTGCAGTGGGCGCCCATCTACGCGAAGATGAACGTCAACGCTGAGCGGATCATCCACCACGACGTGTACGGCGTGGCCCGCGCCGGCGTGACCTTCGAGTCCTCGACGATTCCGCAGGGTGGCTTCTTCCCGAGCCCGACCGTGTCCGTGGGCATCGGCGGGCGCCTGTGGACCAGCGAGAATTTCGCGCTGCGCATCGAGCTCCGCGATGACCTCATGGTCCAGCAGCGCAAGCTCGAGGAGAACGCCTGGTACTTCAAGCAGAACGCGGGCATCACCGTCGGGATCACCCGCTTCTCCGCCGTCAAGCGGAGGACCCGTTGATCAGGCGAACCCTGGATCGCGGCGGGCGAGACCGCCGCTGGTTGCGACTCGGCTCGTCCGTCCTGGCGGCGGCCCTGCTTCTCGGCGGGCTTCAGCTCGGGTCGGCGATCTCGGGCGACCAGCTCGCCCAGGCCGCCGACGAGGACGAAGAGTCCGCGGAAGACGAGGAATATCCGGAGCTCTCCGACAAGGAGCGCGCGGAGCTCTTCGCCCCGTACGAGGAGGCGCTGAAGGCCGGTCAGAAGACCGCCGCCGCCGACGCCCTGCTGCCGATCCTCGACAGCAAGCAGGCGGGTGCCGCCCACGGGGAGGCCTGGCAGAAGCTGGGCGATCTGTACCGGGAGTTCGACATGGACTACTCGGCGCTGCTCGCCTACGCCCGGGCCATCGACGCCGATCCCGAGGTGGGCAAGCAGGTGATCGGCACCGCCCTGGACCTCGCCGACGAGCTGGGTGACGGCCGCGTGCTGGGCCCGGTGCTGGCCCGCAACGTGGGTGTGGCCGCCGACAAGGAGACCCGCAGCCGGGTCGCCTACCTGGCCGCTCGCCACAACGTGCAGAACGGCGAGTTCGGCGTGGCGATGGGCATGCTGCTCATGGTCGACAAGAAGAGCGACACCTACATCGACAGCGAGGCGCTCCGGGGCGTCGTGCTCGCCCAGCAGGGCCGCTACAACGACGCCCTCGCGCCGCTCCTGACCGCCCAGGCCCTGGGCAAGCAGGCCGAGCGCGGCGAGCGCTTCGACAACGTGGTCGCGCTCAACGTCGCCCGCGCCTACTTCGGCGCCGGCAACTACCCCCGCGCGGTCGAGTACTACGCCAAGGTGGAGCGCAAGAGCGACTTCTGGCCCGAGGCGTGGTTCGAGAAGGCCTGGTCCCACTTCCGCGCCAACGACATGAACGGCGCCGTCAGCGTGCTCATGGTCCACGAGTCGCCCTTCTACCGCGACTGGTACTGGCCCGAGGCCGACCTGCTGCGCGCCTACTCGCTCTTCCTGATGTGCAAGTTCAAGGACGCCACCGCCGAGATCGACGCCTTCGACGCGCGCTATCAGCCGGTGCATGCGAAGCTGGTCGCCGATCTGAACGGCTACGACGCCATGGCTGGCTGGAACGACGGCCTGGCGCTGGTGAAGGGCCAGGACACGAAGGTCCACCCCGGCGTCATCCGCGACTACAAGAAGGACGAGCGCTTCCTGGGCGCCATCGCGACCGTCGACAAGGCGGAGGAGGAGCTCAACCGGCTGCAGGGTCAGTCGGCGAGCCCGTTCGCGAACCGCGCCATCAAGTACCTGCGCGCGCGCCAGACCAACATCAAGAAGGAGGAGGGCACGCGGATCGTCAACACGGCGACCAAGGCCCGGGACGAGCTCAAGAACATGCTCGCCAACCTCAAGATCACGAAGCTCGACATGATGCAGTTCGAGACCCGCCAGCTGGAGCAGGCCTCGGTCACGGGCGAGCTCGACACCGGCGATCGCATCGGCCAGCTGCGCAAGCTCCGCGCGAAGCCCGGGACCCGCATGTGGCCCTGGCAGGGCGAGTACTGGGCCGATGAGGTCGGCTACTACAACGTCGTCAGTCGTCCAGACTGTCCGGAGAGCCTGCGGCCGCAGGTCGGGAACTAGACCGCGTCCCGACCAGCGCCTGCACACCCACAGACAGCATGCCGCCCCCGGGCGCAGGGCGGCCACGGATGGGGTCGCTGGTCGAGCGCTCGTGACTCCGGGACAGCATGAACTCCGAGTAGGCCCGGATCTTCCCGGTCTCCTGCCAGTCCCACTGCAGCCCGACCGCCACGCGGCCCCCGGCGCGCACGCTGCGGTTGCGCAGACCGCCGTCCCCCCGGACCAGCTCGAGGAGCGGGCCGGCAGACACGCAGGGCTCGACCCGTCCACGATCCCAGCGACACGTGCCCAGGGTCGCGCCAAGGCGCCCGACCGGCACCCGCCAGGTCACGTCGTTCATGACCGCCGGGAACGCGAGCTGCAGCACCTGCAGATCGCTCGCGACGAAGAGATCGGGGTCGGGGAGGCGGACCTCACCCCGGCCGCCGAACCGAAGCCACGGTCCCAGCTCGACCATCGCGGTGGCGGGCAGCTCGACGCCGAGGTCTCCCCCCAGGAGCCCGACCGGCTTGTCCGCCTCCGCGGATGACGTGACGCCGAGCGCGGCGAAGACGAGCGCTGCAGCCGAGAGTCCGTGCCTGCCCATGAAGGCCTCCCAACCGCATGGTGTCGCGTGTAGGCGGAGTCTTCAGCGCGCGCTCCCCCACCCTCTCCCGGAATCGCACATCCATGTGATCCGATCGCTCCGGCGGTCGCACTGCTCCCCATGAAGCCCTCTGGAGGCGCACATGATGGAGCCGATTCGGGTATTTGGTCCTGGCACCCCGGTGGTGCAGTGGGAGCGCGCGGCGAGCCAGCTGCTCCGCGCGATCCGCGCGCACCGCTCACAGGTCGCGTTCAGCCGGAGGCTCGGCTACCGCAGCAATCCGGTCGCAGACTGGGAGGCGGGTCGCCGCTTCCCCACGGCCGCAGAGATGATCCGCGCCTGCGAGAAGGCGGGGATCGACATCGAGGCCGCGTTCAACCGCTTCGACCGCGCGACCGCCCGCCACCTCGGCGAAGGCGCTGACGACGGGG
>CALATR010000768.1 GCA_937891875.1 uncultured Pseudomonadota bacterium
CAGAACGCGATCACCAGCCCCACCCTCACCGGCGTCTCGGGTCCGTCGCCGCCCAGCTGGTACCGCGGGCTCGACAGGACGCCGATCACGCAGGTGCGCTCCTCGGCGGACAGCTCGCGGGTGTCGAGCATGGGCTGCAGCTGGTGCTCGCTGACGGCCCCCTGGCCGGGCTCGACGGAGGTGGTCCACTTGAGCTGGCCGGGCTCGTCGCTGCCTTCGAAGCAGGCGGCCAACCTCGGGCTTCGGGCGCTGACCTGCAGCCGGAAGCGGTCGAGCCAGGACGGGGCCGCGGGCGGGGTCAGGTCCATGGCCGGGCGGTCCTTCTTCGGGATCCGCGGGGGGTTGCGCGGGGGCGGCACCGGCTCGGCCTCCACCTCTTCGACCGGCTCGGGCTCGATGAGCACGGGAATGCCGTCGGGCTCGGGCTCGGGGGTGCAGCGGCAGGGCTGGAGCAGGAGCAGCAGGATGAGGATCGCGAGGAGCACGGCGATCGTGACCCGCCGTCGCCGCCGCGCCGCCCTGGCCTTGCCGGTGCGCTCGGCGACCTCCTCCTGGCGCTTCGCGAGCACTTCCTTCTTCTGCGCGAGCTGCTGCTTCAACGCGCCCTTTCGCGCCTCGCGCACCTCGGCGCCGGACGCCAGCCGCTCCCGGGCCTGCTCCTTCGCCCGCGCCGCCTGCTCCGCCAGTGCCTTCGCCCGCGCCCGCCGGTCGTCGGTCATCCGCCGATGCTCCAGCCCAGCACCCAGCGACCGTCGGCGTCCTTCCACTCGACCGGGGTCAGCTCCAGGGGCTCGAACGGGGATGGCGCGCTGACCGAGATCGGTCGGAAGGGCCACGGCAGGGGGTCGGAGGGGGCCAGGCGCACCGAGCCGGCGAACACCTCCGCACCGGGGGCGATACGGCGGGCGTCGTCGCGGAGGCTGCCGTCGTCGCCCACGCCGCCCATGCCCTCGAGCAGGGCGAGGGTGCGCTGCTGCAGGGCGGAGGCCTGGCGACCCTGGCGGGATCGGCTGGTCGGGTCGGACAGGGGCTCGAGGCGCGCGCGCACCTCCAGGAGGGTGGGGCGCTGGGCGCTGCGCACGTCGGGCTCCTCCAGCTCCAGCCGCTGCACGAGCTGGTCGAGGAAGCGCATGGTCTCGCTGGGCGACTCCTCCAGGCCGGTGCCGATCCCGGCGGAGAAGGCGCGGGTGTCGCCCGACGCCAGGGGCACCAGCAGGGCGAGCCGACGGGTCAGGGCACCCCGGCCGATCTGGTTGCCCATCCCCCGCCCAAACGAGGCCTCGTCCGCCCGAAACGCAGCGCTCCACATCAGGTCTTCCAGGATCTGCCCGTACGCCCGCCGGGGGAGGAGCTCCTGCAGGGTGACCAGCAGCGCGTCGGTGAGCTCGAACTGGGCGGCCACGTAGGACACCCAGCGCAGGCCGAGGCCGTGCACCGCGTCCGACGCCGCCGACTCGGGCGCGTGCTGCACCGCATAGGCGAAGGCGCGCAGGGCCCGCTCGAGCTCGCCGCGCTGCAGGGCGTCCACCCCCCGATGCAGGGCGACGACCCCGCGCTCGCCGAAGCCGGAGTCGTCGTCCAACGCCAGGATCCGCTCGCCGCGTTCCCCGCTCCACACCAGCCGCTCCGCCTCGGTCCCCTCGCCCACCCGCGGGATCCACCGGCTCGCCTCGGCGCCGTCCCCCCGGGCGATCAGCGCGTCCAGGATCCCCAGCGCCACCGGGTCCATGTCGACGTCGTCGCCCAGGTACGTGCTCGCGTGATCGAACAGGAAGATCCTACGCTCCGGTGACAGGGCCATCCACTCGGACGTGGGCCAGGTCGCGCTCTCCCTGAGGATCCGCGCCTCCTCCGAGTCCGCGGGAAAGTCGTATGGATCGGCGTCGGACTTGATCGTGCCCACCGCCGGGCGGGACAGGCCGAACATGCGGGCGAGGCTCGCCAGGCGGGAGGCACGGCGGCGGGCGGCCTGGGCGTTCAGGCCGACCAGCTGCAGGCGCAGATCGA
>CALATR010000769.1 GCA_937891875.1 uncultured Pseudomonadota bacterium
GGCCTCTACGTCCACGACCAGCGTCGTCACCGCGCTCTCCCGTGTGGACGTCGGTGGGTATCGCATCGAGGCGGCGCTGCCAGCGCGCGCCGCCCTACCGGGGCAGGTACTGCTTCCACTCCCGCGGCACCCGCACCCGCGCCATCGCCACCTTGATCGCGTCCTGGGGGCGGGGGCGCCTGGGCGGATGTTCCAGCTCGAAACCGACTTCCTCGAGGGACCGGTGCCCCTTGCGGTGGTTGCAGGGCCCGCAGGCGGTCACGAGGTTCTCCCACGAGGTGACGGGCACCGAGCTCTCGCTCCAGGGCACGCGCACCCGGCCGGCGATGGCGGCGGCGCGGGGCACGACGTGGTCCAGGGTGAGTCTGGAGGTGTCGGGCCGACCGGACTGGCGGGGCCGCTCGCCGCAGTACTGGCAGGTGAAGCTGTCCCGGGCGAGCACGTTGATCCGCGACAGGGGCGGCGACAGCGAGACCGAGACGTAGCGGACCAGGTGAACCACCGCGGGCCAGCCCAGCCGAAGCGCCTGCGAGCGTACCGCCTGACCCGGATATTCCTCGATCACCCGCACTTTTTCGTCGAGCACGAGGCAGATGGCGCGCTGCCAGGAGAGCACCCCGAGGGGCGAGAAGTCGGCGTTCAACAAGAGAGCATCGCGCACCGAACCTCCAGCTGATGGAAGTCTAGCCCGAGGATCGGCGTGTGGAGCGGATGATCTGCAGACGTCACCCGCGGGGGGGTCTCACGGGCATCCGGGGGTGGCGGATCCGGCGCGCGGTGGGCATCGTGCGTCCACCACCCGGGGGGACCCATGCGCGCACTCGTGATCCTGCTCTCGCTCGCCGTCGGCTGCACCGGCACCACCGCCAGCGACGGCACCGACGAGCCGACCGACCACACCGACGGACCCGGCGCCGACTTCTTCCCGCAGAGCCTCGAGAAGGGGGCGTTCGGCGCCGCGATCACGCCCGGCGAGTACGTGTGTGGCTCGGGAGTGTCGACCTGCGACACCTCGGCGTGTGGCACCAACACGGCCCCGGTGCTCGGAACACCGGTGCTCATCGTCAACGGCTACATCTCGACCACCGTGAGCGCCGGCGACGAGGTCATGGTCGCGGTCCCGTTCGAGGACGCCGACTGCAACCTCGGCTGCGGCGGCGTGTCGTTCTACTACGAGGCTCCGGACGCCGCGTTCGACAGCGAGGCCTCGACCTGCGAGGACCAGCCCTGCAGCACCGCCGAGTCCGGGGTGTACATGGCGGTCGGCCTCGGCACCGTCCAGGCGGGCGGGAGCTACTCGGCCTCGATGCGGATCACCGACGCCTGCGGCGACCGATCGAACAGCGCCGACACCAGCTTCTCGCTGTGAGGCGGTAGGCTCTCCCCCGGAGGGCAGCGTAATGGGCATGGTCGCAACGTCGGAGCTGCACGCTGCGCGGGCTGGAGCCGCCGTGCTCGCCGAGGGGGGCACCGCGGTCGACGCCGCCGTGTGCGCCGCCGCCTGCCTCACCGTGACCGAGCCGACCTCCAACGGCCTCGGGGGCGACCTCTTCGCGCTGGTGTGGGACGGCGACGCGGTCCACGCCCTCGCCAGCAGCGGCGCCGCCCCGCGGGCCCTGACCCTCGATGCGGTCGGTGAGGCGATGCCCGCGACCGGCTGGCTCCCGGTCACGGTTCCGGGCCTCGTCGCCGGCTGGGGCGCCCTGGCCGAGCGCTTCTGCCGCTTCGACCTGCTCCGCCTGCTCGGACCGGCCATTCGCCACGCCACCGAGGGCTTTCCCGTAGGTCCGGTCACCGCCGCCGCCTGGTCCCGCGCACGCCCACATTTCGCCGACTTCGCCGAATGGAACCGGGTCTTCACCGTGTCCGGCCGCGCGCCTCGGGCCGGGGAGCGCTGGGCCAATCCCGACCTCGGCCGCAGCCTGGAGCGCATCGCCCGCGAGGGTGCCGGAGCGTTCTACGGACCCCTCGGCCGGGCGATCGCAGCGCACGCTGCCGAGTCGGGCGGCTACCTCACCGAGGCTGACCTGGCCGCCCACCGGGTGCGCTGGGAACAGCCCTTGTCCGTTGCCTTTCGCGGTCGCCAGGTGGTGGGCATGGGCGCCCCGACCCAGGGCATCGTCGCCCTGCGCGCCCTCGGCCTGCTGGCCCCGCTGACCGGCGTGACGCTCCACGACCGCATCGAGGCGATCAAGCTCGCCTTTGCCGATGCGTACGCCTCGGTCTCCGATCCGGAGTGGATGGACCGCCCCGCGGCGAGCCTGCTCACCGCGACCTCCCTCGACGCCCGTCGCCAGGCGCTCGACCGGGAGCGCGCCAGCCCGTCACCCCCGCCGCCGGGGATCGACGGCGGGACCGTCCTGGTCTGCACCGGCGACGACGACGGCCGCCTGTGCGCCCTCATCCAGTCCAACTTCCACGGCTTCGGCAGCGGCATCGTCGTGCCCGGGACCGGCATCGCCCTGCACAACCGTGGGCTCGGCTTCTCCCTGGAACCCGCCCACCCGAACGCGCTCACGCCCGGCAAGCGCCCCTTCCACACCATCCTGCCTGCCCTGCTCCTCGACGCGGACGGCCGCGGGCTCGGCGCCTTCGGCTGGATGGGCGGCCAGATGCAGCCTCAGGGCCACGTGCAGCTGGTCAGCGGGCTCGCCGCGGGCCTCTCTCCTCAGCAGGTCATCGATCGGCGCCGCTGGCGCTGGCTCGACGAGGGGCGGGTGGCGCTGGAGTGGGGCTTCGATCCCGCCCTGGCCGCAGACCTCGAGCAGCGGGGTCATCCGGTCGAAGAGGCCGTTCCCCCCTGGCACTTCGGCGGCGCTCAGGCCGTGCTCCGCACCGACGGCGGGCTGGTCGGAGGCAGCGATCGGCGCAAGGACGGCGGCGTCGTGCGGGGCTGATCAGGTCAGCTCGACCTTGGCGATCTCCCGCCCGGTGCTCGCCTTCGCCTCGTACTCCGCCTTGCCCACCTTCCCCCCCTTCTTGAAGGCCGTCTCCTCGGCGAGCGAGATGGTGACCTTCGGATCGCCCTTGGGCCCGCCCTCGCCGGTGACCGTGATCTTGTAGGTCACGTCCAGGCCCAGCCCCTCCTTCTCCTTGATCGCGTCCCGCGCGGCCGACTCGAGCTTCTTGTCGGCGCCAGTGTGCCGGCCCAGCTGCTTGCCGAACGACGCCATGCGCCGGTAGCCGGGCTCGGTCCGGTCGAACGCCGCCGCACCCTGGTTCGCCGCCTTCTGCATGCTGCCGATCATCTCGGCCACCACCTTGCCGCCGGTCACTTCCCGGGAGAACGACTCCGGGGGCACGGTCGCCGAGGCCTCCGCCTCCGCGGTCAGCGTGGCGAACTCCCCGTTCACCCACCGCCCCTGGATGGACGCGCCCACGCCGAAGCGACCCGCCGTCGCCGCGACCTTCGCCTTCACCGAGGACACGTCGTCGCGCTTGACGTCGAGCCCCTTCTGCTCCCCGACCCCGCCGGTGAGCTTCGTGCCCCACAGGGCCTCGCCCTCGGCCCCGACGGACGCGTTGTCGTCGGGGTTCTTCCAGCTGGTGGACGCCCCCGCCGCGACCTTCAGGCCCAGCGAGTACTCGACGGAGTCGTCGGCATCCATCCCGTCGCTGACAGCCTCCATCTTCTCGCCGCCGAACGCCGCATCTGCGATGGACGGCGAGGTCCTGTGCATCCGGTCGTACAGGCCGAGGATCAGCAGGCGGAAGCCCTCGTCGAAGCTGTCCCCGCTGGACTTGATCCGACCGATGACCCCCGCCTCGACGAAGGCCTTGGCCACGACCGCGTCTACCTGGGCGCCCAGGAGGAACTCGAAGCCCGCGGACACCTCCCGCTGCTTGCCCGCGCGAGCCAGCTCGGCGCCCAGCTTCAGGCGCACGGTCGCGTCGATCCCGGACGGCAGCGGGATCGCGAGCTTCAGGTCGATCTCGAGCCCCGCCTTCTCCCCGTCGTCGGTGACCAGCAGGTCCGCGACCCGACCCGCGACGGCCGCAAAGCCGCCTCCGAGCGGATCCTTGACCACGCCCAGGTCCAGCACGGCGCGCTTCGCCTCGGCCTCGCGGGCGGCCCGCGCCTCCTCGAGGGCCCGGGTGGAACCCGCCTCGTTGAGACCGCAGAGCTCGGCCTCTTCGTCGTACTCGTAGTAGCTGGCAGAGTCGGCGACATCGATGCCCAGGGCGTGGGCGAACCAGCCCTTGAGCTCGGGCGCGGCCGCCGAGTCCTCCATGAAGCGGTTGTAGTAGTCCTGGGTGCCCGCCTCGGTGAACAGGCCGTAGTCGGCGGCCAGCTCCC
>CALATR010000770.1 GCA_937891875.1 uncultured Pseudomonadota bacterium
CCGCTGCGGCTGGGCGCTCCGGTCGCTTCGAAGACCCGCCAGCGACGGTCGACCACCTGCCAGGCGTCGCCCGAGGTCGACTCACCGGGGCCGAGCAGGAGCAGGCCGCCGCTGGCCAGGGAGAAGGCGAAGCGGTGCAGGAGGCGCTGCTGGCTCTCCGGGCGCAGGTAGATCATCAGGTTGCGGCAGGTGAGCACATCCAGACGGGAGAAGGGCGGCTCGCGGACGGCGTCGTGCTGGGAGAAGAGCATGCTCTCTCGCAGGAAGGTCCTGATCCGGTAGTTGCCCTCTTCATCCCTGGAGAAGTAGCGGCCGACCAGGTGCTTCGGGACCGCCTGGACCTGGGTTGCGGTGTAGGTCCCGCGGCTGGCCTGCTCCACGGCGAGTCCGTCCACGTCGGTGGCGAACAGCTTGAAGCGCTGACCCCGCCCCGCATCGGCGAGCACGTCGTCGAGCACCATGGCGGCAGTGTAAGCTTCCTCACCAGTCGAGCACCCGACCACCCAGATCCGGAAGACCGGCTTGTCCTCCTCGTCCACCCGCGCCTTGAACGCGGCGCGCAGGGCGTCCCACGCCTCCGGATCCCGGAAGAACGACGTGACGCCGATGAGCAGCTCCGAGAGCAGGGCGCGCGCCTCGGTGGGATCGGACTCGAGCCGGGCCAGGTACTCGCCCTCGTGCTCGATGTTGATGGCCTGCATGCGGCGGGCCATTCGCCGCTCCATGCCGTCGACCTTGTAGTTGTCGAGGTCGACGTGCCCGGCGCGAGCAGCGATGCGCAGGATCTGGTCGGGAATGGTGAGCTCGGGCTCGGGATCCTCGAGCTCGGTCATGTGGCGGTGCAGGTACGCGGGGATCTCGGACGGCGCGAGGACGGCCTTGGCGACGCCCTTGCGCATGGTCGCGCGGGGCATGCTCTCGAAGCTGGCGGTGTCCGGGTCCTGAACCAGCACCAGGCCCCCCGCCTCTGCGACCTTGCGCGCGCCGTCGGCACCGTCGGATCCACCGCCCGAGAGCACGACCACGGCGCAGTGGCTCCCCAGGTTGGCCAGGGACGCGAACAGGGTATCGACCGTCGACGAGGGTGAGGACTGGTCGCGGCGCCACGGCTCGACAGTGATGCGGCCTTCGTTGACACGGAGTCGGGTGCCTGGCTCGATCACGTAGACCGTTCCCGCCTCGACCGGCTCCAGGTGGCGAGCCTGGCGGACCTCCAGCCGGGTCCTCCGCTGCAGGATGTCCGCGAAGAAGCTGCGATGATCGGGTGCGAGGTGCTGCGCGAGCACCCAGGCTATCGGGGCCTTCGGATCGGCCGCCGAGAGCAGGTCGGCCACCGGCTCCAGCCCACCCGCGGATGCCCCCAGCCCCACGACGAATGGTGTCACGCTGCTCCCCTGGATCCGTCCCGATCCAACGAGGCTAGGATACCGACGTTGCAGGTATGATTCAAGCCAGGCCACCGCAGCGCACGGCGGCACCGATGACACCGGGGACTGCACGGTTCAGTTCTATTGATTCGTGAAGATCTACATGATTCATGTATCTGCGAACCGCCCCGACGCGCTTCCCACTGGCACCCACCTTGCATACCCTCCGAGCGACGCTGCATCGGAGGTCACATGGTTCGGCGGAATCGAGCTTGGACGTTGCTCCTTGGCGTGGGACTCACGGGTCTCGCCCTCACGTCCTGTACGGGATCGAACACCCAGGACGGTGGGTCCGGGGGGGTCGACGCGGACGGAAACCCGGTCGCGGACTGGTCCCACCTGTTCTCCGAGACGGACGAGGGCGCCGCCGACGCGGAAGAGTCCGCTCCCGTCACCGCGGACCAGGTCGAGCTGATCGCCGCGCTTCCGGGAGACGTCGGCGCGGCCCCGACTCGGATCGACCTCTCCCTGGGCAAGGCGGTCTTCTCGGACGAGCAGGTCCGTGAGGGCCTCGGCGAGGACACGGTGGTGGTCATCGAGCCCCCGGTGGAGGTCGATGTCCTCCTGGTGGCCACGGACCGCATCCAGGTGGTCCCGAAGCACGGGTTCGCGCCGGACACGCGCTACAACGTTCGGATCGACAAGCTGGCCAGCCGGGACGGTACCCTGGAGGCTCCGTCCAAGGAGGCCTGGAGCACGTCCTTCGAGACGCCCTCGTTCGGCTTCCTCCGGGCAGCGCCGGTGCAGGAGGACCTGGGGAGCCGGAGCGCGGTGGTGCAGGTGGTCTTCTCGGGCCCGGTCGACGTCGACAGCGTGAAGGGACACGTCCGCATCCACGACGGCCAGGGCGGCTTCCTCCCGCTGAAGGGGATCGGGCTCGGCACCCTGTCCAACCGGATCCGCCTGGATGTCGGCACGACGACGAAGCTGGCCGGCTCCGGGTCGTTCACCATCGAGGTGGACCGCGGCGTGAAGCTCGATCCCGAGGTGCGCCAGGGCGTGACCGGGTCTGGAGGAAAGAGCGGTTGGGAGTATGATCCCGACCGACCGAAGGTGGACGTGCAGGCGGTGCACCTGGTCGAGGGCACCAGCCGCTACAGCGTCGAGATCATCTGCGATGACGCCGCCAGCGAGGGCTACAAGCGCTGGACCTGGCTGCGTCATGTGCAGCGCTCCTTCCGGGTGAGCCCGCGCTGCCTGCCGACCGAAGACACGATCGCCGAGCACATCGTGGTCAACCCGCCCGTGCCCTTCAACGTCGTGCCCACTCGAGGGGGCTTCCGCCTGCTGGGCGACTTCCAGCAGGGCGGCCTCACGGTCGAGCTGCGCCCGGGCCTGGAGACGGTCGACGGCGGCAGGCTCGCCGTGGGCAAGACGCGCGATCTGATCGTGCCTGCGCTCGAGCCGACCGTCGCGTTCACCACCCAGGGTCGCTACCTGCCGCGGGATGCGTGGTCGAGCCTGCCGCTGCAGCACCGCAACGTCGGCGAGCTCGAGGTGGAGATCCGCCACATCCCCGAGCGCAACCTGATGTTCTGGCTGACCGCCGACGACGAGGCGGTCACCCCGCGGGTCAGCGAGCTGGTCGCCAAGCAGACCGTGCCCGTGCGCGGCAAGTCCGATGAGCGCGTCACCACCTGGATCGACGTGGACTCGATGCTCCCCGATCCCGAGCGCGGGGTGTACGAGGTCCGGGTCAGCGGCGGCGGAGCGAGCGCGACCGCGCGGCTCCTGATGACCGATCTCAACCTGGTCGCCAAGGGCAACGGCGTGTCCGAGGAGGACAGCCTGCACGTGTGGGCCCTGGGCATGCACGACGGCGCGGACCAGTCCGGCGTCG
>CALATR010000771.1 GCA_937891875.1 uncultured Pseudomonadota bacterium
CCGGTGGTGGTGGTCATGTGGAAATGGTTCTCAGCCAGACGCGCGGTCACCCCGTCATCCTTGACCATGCCGTCATCGCCGAGCATCAGGCCGTAGCGCACCCGGCCGACCGGCAGTTTCAACCAATTGTTGGTATAGACGCGGTTCAAAAACTCGGCCGCGTCGGGGCCTTTGACATCGATCTTGCCCAAGGTGCTGGCGTCGAGCAGGCCGACTGTGTTGCGGGCCGCCCGACATTCGCGCGCCACCGCCTGGGCCATGGTCTCGCCGGCGCGCTGCTTCGCCTCGGGGCTGGCCGTCTTGACGAACTCGTCGACGTGCACGCCCTTCATGCGGTCCATGGTGAGCACCCGCTCGGTGCTGTAGGCGCCGTGCACGCGGGGCGAGCGGACGTCGGGATCGTCCTGCCACAGCTCGTGGAAGGCGTAGATGTTGGCGGCTTCCTGGAGGTAGTCGAGCTCCTCCTCGAGCCGGGCCTGGATCTCGGAGAAGACCGCGTCGATCTCGGCCTTGTCCCGGCGCAGCACCCGGCTGCCGATGAGCACGGTCTTCAGCGCCATGAGGTCCGTGTGCACGCTGTCGTCGATGCCGCGGTGCAGGACCTTGACCACCACGTCGCTGCCGTCGGGGAGCACCGCGCGGTGGGCCTGGGCGAGGCTCGCGGTGCCCAGCGGCTCCTCGGAGAAGGACTGGAAGAGGTCCTCCAGCTTGCCGCCCAGCTCGCGCTCGATGTCCTCGCGGATGGTGGAGAAGGGGACGGGCTCCGCCTCGTTGTTGAGCTTGGAGAGCTGCTGGGCGACCTCGGGGGGCAGGTCCAGGCTGCGGGCGGCCATCGCCATGCCCTGGCCGACCTTCATGGCCGCGCCCTTGAGCTTGCTCATCGCGTCGACGATGCGGCCCGTGTTCTCGACATGCAGGCGATCGAGCTCCTCTTTGGTGGGCTCGGAGTTGCCGGAGAGCACGCTCTTCACCTGCTGTCCCACGTACGAGCCGGTGACCCGACTGGTGAGGCCAGTGAGGCGAGCGAGGCGGCGCAGGCGGCTGGGGGGCTTGTCGGCCAAGGATGCTCCCGAGGACGGTCGGCGTAACGCAGCCCGGAGATCGACACGGCGCCTGCATCGACAAGGGGCATGCATGACTACAGCCACCGAGGCCGTACAATCCGCGCGTGCCGACCCACCCCCAGCTCCGACCGTTCGCTCCCCCCGCCGGCTACGTCGAGGTGCCGTCTGCCGTGGACGGGATCAGCGTGTTCGCGCCCGCCCCCGAGGATCCCGACAAGGACGAGGCGCGCGCCGGGTCGTACCGCTGTGAGCAGTGCGGGGCGGCGGTCGGCTACGAGGTCGCCGCGGGGGCTGTCGCCTGCACCTTCTGCGAGCACGTCGCCGACACCCCGGTCCAGCAGGTGGGCGTCGGAGCAGACCAGGAGGTCTTCACCGAGGAGGCGATCGCCGCGGCCGCGAGCGCCTGGGACCTGCACAGAAAGGAGCTGCACTGCGAGAGCTGCGGCGTGGACCTGCAGATCGTGCCTGGAGCCCTCACGGCGAGCTGCGCCTTCTGCGGCTCGAACCAGGTGCTGGTGCGCGAGGGCGTCGTCAGCGGGCTGCGTCCCCACGCGGTGCTCCCGTTCCAGATCGAGGGCGAGCCCCTGCGCGGCACCGTCCGGGAGTGGCTGGGTCGGGGCTGGATGCACCCGAAGGACCTGCAGGAGGGTGCGGTGCTCGACCGGCTGGTCGGCGTGTACGTGCCCTGGTGGACATTCTCGGCGTTGGTCCATGCAGACTGGCAGTGCGAGGTCGGGATCACCAAGACCCGCCGGGTCTACAAGGACGGCAAGTGGCAGACCGAGTCGTACACGGTCTGGGAGTGGCGCTACGGCCACATCGACGTGCCCCTGCGGGACTGGCCCCAGCTGGGCACGTCCAAGGTGCACCGGGGGCTCGCCAAGAAGGTCGACGGCTACGACATGGACGGGCTGGTCGACTACCACCCGGACGTGCTCGCGGGCTGGCAGGCCCAGGCCTACGACGTCGGGCTGATGGAGGCCTGGGACCAGGGCAAGGAGGGGATGCGCCAGCGGGTCAAGGCCGACTGCAGGCGGGACGTCGGCCACTCCAAGGTGCGCAACCTGTCGGTGGTGGCGAACTTCGACGAGGAGCGCTGGCGCTACGTGCTCCTGCCCATGCACCTGGCGGCCTATACCTACAACGGCACCGTCTACCACGTGCTCGTCAACGGGCAGTCCGGCACGCTGGCCGGTCAGAAGCCGGTCGTGTGGCCTCGCATCCACCTGGTCGCCGGCCTGCTCTTCCTGCCCGGCGCCCTCACCGGCCTCGTCAGCCTGCCGCTGCTGTTTGTCGGCGTCGGCTTCTTCACCGGGATCCTGGCGCTGCTCCTGCTGATCGCGGCCGGCCTG
This sequence comes from uncultured Pseudomonadota bacterium, assembly GCA_937891875.1. GTDB lineage: Bacteria > Myxococcota_A > UBA796 > UBA796 > REDI01. The sequence goes on from CALATR010000771.1 coordinate 2,417, forward strand.
GGCTGCGTGTGGCTCTACCGCACCGCGACCGACGCGGAGTCGCCGACATGAGCGCCCCCGACGCCCTCACCGAGGTGCAGCCCGAGGACGAGGTGTGGGGCCTCGGCCGCCGGGCGGCGTACTGCGGCGGCTGCGGACGCACCTGGCTGGTTCCTTCCGGGACGTCCGGACGCTGTGTGTGCGGCCAGGACATGCTCGAGCCCAGCCACGCCCGCGTGCCCAGAGAGCCCCCCGAGGCCATCGTGCCCCCCCGGCTCGACCGGTCCAGGCTGGCCGAGCACTTCCACGAGCGGATCCGGTCCGCGTGGCTGCTGGACCGGAGCCAGTCCGCCGAAGAGCTGGCCAGGAACGCCGTCTTGTGCTGGTGGCCGCGCTGGCAGGTGGACGCGACCGTGGTGGGGCAGTGGAGCGCCGAGGTGGGCTACGACTACCAGGCCCGGAGCACGGTCGAGCGCTTTGCCGGCGGATCCTGGCACACCGAGGAGCGCGTCGAGGCGCGGATCCGCTGGGAGCCCCGGGTCGGCCAGGTGGTGCGCCGCCTGCACGACGTCCCCGTGCCCGCCCTGCAGGACGAGGCCGCCTGGCGCCAGCGCCTCGGACCCATGCGCCTCGACAGCGGCGAGGGGGTCGCCCAGGCGTTTGCGGCGGGCATCCTGGAGGACGGCTGGATCGAGCTCCCCGACCTCGCGCCTGGTGAGGTCTGGCACCGCGCCGAGCCCGGCTTCCGCGAGTGGATCGGCCAGGTGGTCGGCACGGCCGCAGACGGCCAGCACGTCCGCGACGTGCACCTCGACGCCACCTACCCCGACCCCACCTGGACCATCGCCCTGCGACCGGTGTGGTGGGTCAGCTACCCCGGCGACCAGGGCGAGATCCGCGCCGTCGCCGTCGACGCCGTGACCGGCTGGCAGCACGGGTACCTGAAGGCGAGCATGGCGCGGGCCATGCTGTGGGCAGGCGTCTTCGGCGCGATCGCAGTCGTGCTGTGGTTCCTGGCGATCGTGTGCGTGCTGGTCGGGATCATCGTGCTGCCGCTCGCGATCGTGGGCATGGTGATCGGGGTGTTCGCGCTTGTGGCGACGCCGCTGCCGCTGGTGCCGATCGTGACGGTGTGGCGGTGGAATCGGAAGGTGGAGGGGTAGGGGAGGGAAACGGGGAGGGGCGGGGGGCCGATGTGGCTCGGGGCGGTGCGCGTCACAGAGGCACCGAGGCTCCGAGGATGCACAGAGAGCTGGCCCGCTGCCGGGAGGGGAACGGGCGGCCGGGACGGTTGCTGCTGCCTGTTGATCTTGTTTGAATCTATGATCTTGTTCGGTCGCCGGACCGGGTGCCGGCCTCGGCGGAGACGCGTGATTCTGGGATGGTCTCTCTGTGAAGCCCTCTGAGCCTCTGTGCCGAGTGCCGCTACGTCCCTCCATTTCCTCCAGCCTTGATCCGGATCCGGGGTCGGAGTGGAAGAGGGAAGAGGTTGGTGCCCTACGATCGGGGCGGCGTCGGGATCGCTTAGTCAGCGCGGCGATCTTGGGGTCGGAGTGGAAGAGGGAAGAGGTTGGTCTCCTCC
>CALATR010000772.1 GCA_937891875.1 uncultured Pseudomonadota bacterium
CTTCGACCAGGTCCTGGGGGCGGCCGACGCCCATGAGGTAGCGCGGGTGGGCCTTGGACATGTACGGCGTGGTCGCGTCGAGGACCTCCTTCATGACGTCGGGACCCTCGCCCACCGACAGGCCGCCGATCGCGTAGCCGTCGAAGCCGATCTCGGTGATCGCCTCGGCGGAGCGCTTGCGCAGGTCGGGCCAGAAGCCACCCTGCACGATGCCGAACAGGCTCTGGTCCGGGCGGGTGTGGGCCTCCTTGCAGCGCGCCTCCCAGCGGTGGGTGCGCTCGAGGCTCTCCTCGGCGTAGCGGCGATCGACGCCGAACGGCAGGCACTCGTCGAAGACCATCGCGATGTCCGCGCCCAGCTTCTGCTGGATGTCCATCGAGATCTCCGGCGTCAGACGCGTCTTCTTGCCGTCCACCTCGTAGCGGAACTCGACGCCGTCCTCGCTGACCGTGGGCTTGAGGCTGTAGACCTGAAAGCCGCCGGAGTCGGTGAGGATGGGCAGGTCGACGTCCATCATCTTGTGCAGCCCGCCGTGCTTGGCGACCAGGTCCTCCCCCGGCCGCTGGGACAGGTGGTAGGTGTTCGCCAGCATGATCTGGGTGCCGGTGCCGCGGATGTACTCGGGCGGGAGCGCGCGGATGGCGCCCTGGGTGCCCACGGGCATGTAGACGGGGGTCTGGACCGTGCCCCGAGCGAGCTCGAGGGTGCCGGCGCGGGCGTCGCCGTCGGTGGCCTGCAGGCTGTAGTCGATGGTTCGCATGCCGTCGCTGGTAGCCCGCCGCCCTACCCGAACGCCATCCACACCAGCCAGGCCATGAGCAGGACCAGCGCGGCGACGATGAACACCTCGACCCGGAGGAAGGCGGAGAGGCCCCGCGTCTCGGATTCTTCCGTCGGGGGGGTGAAGACGCGATCCGTGGCTAGGAACCTGGCTTCCTGCTCGGCGGCGCGGGCCCGGCGCTCGGCCTCGCGGGCCCGGCGCTCGGCGTCGGAGATCCGGGCTTCGAGGTCGGCGATGGTGGTCAGGCGGTCGGCCTTGCGGATGGCCTCGGACAGCGCCATGTCGCGCATGTCGTAGACCGCGGTGTCGCCATCCTCCTCTTCGTCGTCCAGGGGGGAGATCCCGCTGTAGGGCGTGTCCTCGGTGGTGTCGTCGTCGTCGTCCAGGGACACGTCGGCGTCCAGCAGGAAGGCGGGCACGGCGCCGCCCAGCAGACCGGGCAGGGTGTCCGGCGGCTCCTCGACCAGCAGGGCACGCAGGCCGCGGCTGGGCTCTCCGTCGACCGCGGAGAAGCGATCGTCGGGCGGGGCGTGCTGCACCGGGGCGGCCAGTGCGGTCCACAGGGTCAGCGCCAGGGGCGAGCTGCTGTGGGGCACGCTCCCGGTCAGCTCGTCGGTGTGCTCGAGGCTGCCGCCGTGGTGGGTCGTCACCGACCAGCGGTCGAGCAGGCCGGGCTCGTGGGCGCGGTCGGGGCCCAGGTCCGGCTGGATCTCGTCCAGCGAGTCGGGGGTCGGGCCGACCTGGATGTGGATCTGATCCAGGACGGTGAGGTCCTTGTGGAGCTTGCGGACGATGGCGCCCAGGGCCTGGCCGTCGGACGGGTCGGCCGCGGAGCGCAGGTGGGTGAGCACGTCGTCCAGATCCACCTCGGAGTCGGCGGTGAGGCCCAGCACGGCGAGGATGTCGTCGGCGCCGGCACGATCGCGTTCGAAGGTTCCCCCGACCCGCCCGCGGCCGAACAGCACGATGGACCCGTCCATGCCGACCTGCACCCGATCGGCGGCGACCCGACCGTGGACCAGGCCGCACTGGCGGAGGTGGGCGAGGGCGGCGAGCAGGCCCGCGCCGATCCACGGAGCCATCGACGGCGGGAGCTCGAGCTCGTGCAGACCGAGTCCGACGGGCACCCGCTCGGCGTAGACCCGGTGACCGTCCACGTCGCCCTGGAGCACGACCGGCGCCACGTGGGGGCTGGTCGGGATCGGATCGGGCGGCAGGCCGTCGAACACCACGACGCGGGCGTCGGGGTCCAGGGCGGGTGCGGCCACGCGGACCATGCCGAAGTCGGCGCTGGGTCGGTCCTTGAGCACGTGCAGGGTGACGACGTTCACGCGCCGAGCGTAGCAGGGGGAGGTGGGCGCAGGTCCGCCCCGATTCGTGCTACACCCGGCGGCCCGGGAGGTTCATGCCGCTCACCGGCTGGCTCGTCATCGTCGTGCTGCTCGGCGCGACGGTCATCATCGCGCGCGACCGCATCGGTCCCGACCTCACCCTGTTCGGGGCGCTGGCGGTCGTTGTCGCGGGCGGAGCCGTGCCGCTGGACCAGGCCGCCCTGGGGTTCGCCAACCCCGCGCTGCTCACCATCGGGGCACTCTTCGTGGTCGCCGCGGCCATCCAGCACACCGGCGCCCTGCGCATGATCTCCCGGCTGGTGTTCGGCCAGACCCGATCGGCCCGCGGCGGGCTGCTGCGCATGGTGCTGCCGGTCGCACTGCTGTCGGGCTTCGTCAACAACACGCCCATCGTCGCGATGTTCATCCCGGCGGTGCACGCCTTCGCCCGGCGGATCGGCCAGAGCCCGTCGCGCTTCCTCATGCCGCTCGCCTTTGCCGCGATGCTGGGCGGCACCTGCACGCTGATCGGCACCAGCGCCAACCTGGTCGTCAGCGGCCAGCTGGAGGCCGCGGGCCAGGATCCGCTCGGAATGCTGGAGATCGGCTGGGTGGGGCTGCCGACGATGGCGGTCGGCGTGGTCTACCTGCTCACGGTCGGACACTGGCTGCTGGGCCGACGCCGCGCCCCCGCCGAGGCCGCCTCCGACGAGGCCCGCGAGTACCTGGCCGAGGTGCGGGTCGCGCCGGACAGCCCGCTTGTCGGCCGCACCATCGAGGACGCCGGCCTGCGCCCCCTGCCGGGGCTCTTCCTCGCCGAGATCCACCGCGCCGACGGTCGGGTCGTGCGTCCGGTCGCTCCCGAGGATCGGCTGCTCGGCGACGACCTGCTCGTGCTGTCCGGGGTCGCCAGCACTGTCGCCGACCTGCGCGGCTTCCCGGGCCTGCAGCCCGTCGAGGAGCGCGAGGCCAGCGGCATCGATCGCCGGCTCTTCGAGGTGGTCGTCTCCCACCGGAGCAGCCTGCTCGGCCGCACCGTCCGCGACGTGGGCTTCCGCCGCCGCTACGACGCCGCGATCCTCGCCGTGCACCGCGCCGGCGAGCGGATCAAGGAGCGGATCGGCGACATCGTGCTCCAGCCCGGCGACACGCTCATGCTCTCGGCATCCCGCGGTTTTCGGCGTACCTGGCGGGACAGCACCGACTTCTACCTGATCAGCACCCTGGACGAGCCCCCACCGCCCCGCTACCGCGCCGCCAACGTCGCCCTGCTCGTGCTGGCCCTGCTGGTCGCCGTGCCGACCGGCACGACCCTGCTCCACCCCGTCGTGCCGGCGATCCCCGAGGTGCCGGTGCCCATCCTGGCCCTGCTCGCCGCGGTGGTGCTGGTCGGCCTGGGGTGCGTGAGCGCGCGTCAGGCCCGCCAGGCGGTCGACTTCTCCGTTCTCGTCGTGATCGGCAGCGCGCTCGGCCTTGCGAAGGCGCTGGACACCTCGGGCGCCGCCACCGCCATCGCCGACGGACTGCTCGCCGTGGCCGGCTTCCTTCCTGGCATCGGCCTGCTCGCCGTCATCTACCTGGCGTCCATGGGCTGCGCGGCCCTGCTCTCCAACGCCGCCGCCGCCGCACTCGTCTTCCCCATCGCGATCAGCGTCGCCCAGGCCGCCCAGCTGGACCCCCGCCCCTTCGCCATCACCGTCGCCCTCGCCGCAAGCGCCGGCTTCGCGAGCCCGGTCGGCTCCAACGCCACCCTCCTCACCTACGGCCCCGGCGGCTACCGCTACCTGGACTACACCCGGGTCGGGCTGCCGCTGAACGTGCTGTGCCTGGCGGTGGCGTTGGTGGTGGTGCCGTGGGTCTGGCCGCTGTAGGGCCGGCTGCGGACCGAGAGACTGCGTCGCGTGGCTGCGGGCAGGGGAGGCGTGGGTCCGGTCTCCAGTCTCCAGTCTCCAGTCTCCAGTCCTACGTCAGCGGATCCACCCCGTACGTCTCGGTGCCCTGACCAGACCGAAGCCACCGCGTACGACGTCCCTTGGAATTCCAGCGCCGAGGGGGTTGCAGCCCTCGCTGCTCGGCCAGACCGCTCCCTGGCCGGCCGAAGCTGGAGACTGGAGACTGGAGACCGCCCCGCCCCTCCGCCGCCGGAAGCTACGCGACCCGCGCCAGAAGGTGCCCCGCCCCTCCGCCGCCGGAAGCTACGCGACCCGCGCCAGAAGGTGCCCCGCCTCACCCCCGCAGGAACCCACGCGACCTCCACCGTCACACAAACACCACCATGAACCCGAAGTGCAGCGCCGCCCCCGCGATCACGAACAGGTGCCACAGCTCGTGGAAGCCGAACTTCCCGGGGATCAAGTTGGGTTTTTCGATGGTGAAGATGATGCTGCCGCCCGAGTAGGCCGCGCCGCCGGCGGCGATGAGGCCGACGCCCAGGAGGCCCGTCTGCTGGTAGACCGGCCAGGCGAGCACCACGCCGAGCGCGCCCAGGGCGCCGTACAGGGTGGACGTGACCCACTTGGGCAGGTCGTGCACGACCGCGCGCAGGACGAGGCCCGCCAGGCCGACGCCCCAGGCCACGCCGAAGACCACCCAGGCCAGGTAGTCGGTGCGCAGCAGCACCATGCAGATCGGGGTCATCGTTCCGGCGATGAGGAGGAAGATCCCCAGGTAGTCGACGGTGCGCAGCCAGCGCTCGACCCGCTCGGACGCGTCTATGCCGTGGTGGAACGTCGACGCGAGGAACAGGATGATCAGCGTGCTGCCGTAGATCGCGTGGGCGGTGATGGCCCAGGGATCGCCGGCCAGGCTCGCGCGGGTCACGAGCCAGGCGGTGCCCAGCACGGCGAAGATCGCGGCGACCAGGTGGGACGAGGTGTTGAACCGCTCGTCGGTGACGTGCTCGCTGTGGTCCTTCGACCGCGTGCGGGGGCGCTTTTCGTCGGTTTCGGCAGGGGCCGGCTGGCTCACGGGGTCACACCTCGTCGGGGTCGATCCCGAGCGCCCGTAGCCGGTCAGCGAGGCGTTCGCGCTCTGCAGCAGCGGCATCGCGCTCTGCAGCAGCGGCATCGCGCTCTGCAGCGGCAGCATCGCGCTCTGCAGCGGCGGCATCGCGCTCTGCAGCGGCGGCATCGCGCTCTGCAGCGAGCGTGTCCCGCTGCGCCTTCAGCTGGCCGAAGGTCAGGAACGGGCTCCCGTCTGCGTGGCGCACCGACAGACCGTCCTTCAGGACGAAGGTGATCCCGAGCGCCGGGCTCGTGAACGAGCCGTTGGTCTCGATGAGGGAGAGGTCGTCACCATCCCCGCGGATCCAGACCTGGAGCAGCTCGTTGTCGGGATCGACGACGTAGAACTCCCGTGCGCCGTGCCTCTCGTAGAACCGCAGCTTGGCGATCATCTCCGGCAGCGTGTTCTTCGGGGAGAGCACCTCCATCACGACGTCCGGGGATTCTCCGCCTTCTTCCCACTGCTTGTAGCTACCGCGGTGTCCCTTCGGTCGGCCGAGGGCGACCAGGACATCCGGCGCTCGCCGCTCCTTCGGGTCGCCCTGGACCGGGTACCACAGCAGGTCTCCGCCTACGAAGCACGGCATGACCGCGTCCAGGTTCTCCTTGAGTGTGACGATCCACTCGAACTGCAGCGTGTTGTCCGCCATCGGCTCCCCGTCGCTATCGGGGTAGACCACGGCGTCGCGATCCTGCGCCTCCATCCGTGCCTCCTCCCAGTACGGGGCCGTCGTATCTCGGACTCTTCGGGAACGTAGCCAGAACCGCTCCGGATTTCCGCCCCCGGTCGATCGGTGCCTCTCACGCCCCCAGTCGGTCCTCCCGGGCCACGCTGGCGAGCACCCGGCGCAGGGCCTTCAGGTCGATCGGCTTGGTCAGGTACTCGTC
>CALATR010000773.1 GCA_937891875.1 uncultured Pseudomonadota bacterium
ACGCGGGCGACACCATCCCCAGCTCCCAGACCTCGAGCGGTGACGACTGGGAGTGCTTCGTCACCGCGACCGACGGCACCGACGACTCCGGCGAGGCCGCGAGCGGCACCGTGGGCGTCGCCGGAGGGGCCCGGGTCAGCTTCCGCGCCGGCTACTACTGGGTGCGCGCGGACTACCGCGCACCGAGCTCCGACCACGGGTCGGTCTGCTCGGCGGAGGGCCTGACCGCGACCGCCCGCACGGTCACGCTCACCTGGGACGCGACCCTGCTGTCCGCGCTCGCGACCGACTTCGGCGACGTCTCGGTCGGGGACACCAGCTGCTGCGCCATGTCCATGTGGTGCTACGACGCCGGCGGCACGTCCTACCCGTCGTGGGCGAAGGCCGGCGAGTGCGAGACCCACAACTTCGGCAGCACCTACGAGAACTACGGCTACTGGGGATCCCACGACGCCCAGCGACCGGTGTTCACCTGCACGAAGTGAGCGTCAGACGCCGCGGATCAGGCTGACAGCGCCTGCACTGCGGCGTCGATCCGCGCCAGCACCTCCGCCCGCTCGAACAGCACCAGGCACTCGAACAGGCCGGGCGTCGCGGCGGCGCCGGACAGGGCGACCCGGATGGGCTGGGCGATCTTGCCGAGCCCGACCTCCTGGGCCTCCGCGAGCGCGTTCAGCGCCGTCTCCAGGCCGGCCTCGGTCCACTCCGCCTCGGCGAGCACGTCGCGGATCGGCGAGAGCCGCTCGAGGCCGCCGCCCTTGAGGATCCACTTCTTGACGGACTTGTCGTCGTAGGCGGTCGGGCGGACCCACAGCCAGCGCGCCGCCCGCTCGAGCTCGCGGAAGCTGTTCGCGCGGGGCCGGTACAGCGCCAGGATCGCGTCCCGACGGGCCTTGTCCATGTCCTGCAGCTCGCTGTCGGCGACCTCGAACCAGGACGCCAGGTGCTGGTCGATGACCTCGTCGGGCAGGCTGCGCAGGTACTCGCCGTTCATCCAGCGCAGCTTGTCCGCGTCGAACTTGGCGTTGGTCCGGCCGACCCGCCCCAGGTCCCACCGGGCGACCAGCTCGTCGAGGGTGAAGATCTCGCGCTCGGTCCCGTCGGGCTCGGCACCCGGATTCCAACCCAGCAGGGCCAGGTAGTTGTTGAGCGCCTCGGGCAGGTAGCCGGCCTTGCGGAAGTCCATGACCTCGATCATGGGCAGATCGACGTCCAGCGCCAGAGCGATCGCCTCGGCGGTCGGGATGGCGTCGTTCTTCTTCTTCATGAAGCGGATGAGCTCCGCCTCGTCGATGCCGGTCAGCTCGGCGAGCCAGGCCCAGCCGCTCTCCTTGCGCGCGTCGCGAGCCACCCGGGCCGCCTCGCGGGCGGCCTTGGCCTTGTCGCGCTTGCCCATCTTGGTGCCGTCGGGGTTGAAGATCAGCGGCATGTGACCGAACTTCGGCGGCTCCCAGCCCAGCGCCTCCATGAGGCCCAGGTGCTTGAAGGTGTTGTTCAGGTGCTCCTGGCCGCGGAGGATCTGGGTGACCTCCATGAGCTCGTCGTCGATGACAACGGCGAAGTGGTAGGTCGGGAAGCCGTCGTCCTTGAGCACGACGATGTCCTCGACCGTGTCCGCCGGGGCGACCACCACACCGAAGACCTCGTCCTGCACGCGCACGTCGTGGCCAGGCGCCTTCAGCCGGAGCACCGGGGTGCGACCCTCGTCGCGGTAGGCCTGGATCTGCGCGTCGGACAGGGGGCGCTGGCGGTAGCGGAAGTCCTCCTTGCGGGCCACGGCGGCGTCGCGCATCGCCTTCAGCTCGTCCCGGGTCTCCCACGCCTCGTAGACGTGCCCCGACGCCTTCAGGCGCTCCAGGTGCTCCAGGTAGATCGACAGGCGCTGGGACTGGAAGTACGGGCCGCGACCGAGGTCCTGCTCGGGCCCCTCGTCCCACAGCAGGCCCAGCCAGCGCAGGTCGCGGAGGATGCCGCGGGTGCTCTCGTCGGTGGAGCGCGCCTGGTCGGTGTCCTCGATGCGCAGCAGGAAGCGCCCGTCATGGTGGCGGGCGTGCAAGAGGCAGTACAGCGCGGTGCGGGCGCCCCCCACGTGCAGGGAGCCGGTGGGGGAGGGAGCGAAGCGGGTGACCACGGTCATGGGGAGCCTCCGGGGCGGAGGCGGGCCCTATCGAGAACGGCAGACGCTGCCCAACCAGGTGAACGTGTACGGCGGGCCGTGCTCGGCGCCCTCCGGGGTCATGGTGCCGCGCGCGTACTCCTTGGTCGACTCGCCCTTGTCGCTGACCTCACGGTGGAAGACCAGGATGTTCCCGTCCTCCTGGGGCTGGCCGTCAGGGGTCTTCGTGTCGAACAGCAGCGTCTGGTAGTAGCCGTCCTCGTCCTCGTTGAAGAGCACGTTGTAGCCGAGGTTGCAGTTGTCGGTCGTGACCTCGCGGGTGACCTCGTACGCCTCCTCGCACTGGCTGCAGCCCAGCCGCTCGAGGTCGGTGACCACCGGGGTCCCGGTCAGCGACACGGTGTCGACGCAGTCCGTCGCGTTCCAGTCATCGGGGTAGAACCACCAGATCCGCGACTCGCCGCTGATGTTGCCCGACGCGTCCACCTGGCCCTCCATCAGGTAGTAGACCTGCTTGCCTTCACCGCCGCGCGAGGTGGTGCACCCGCTGTAGTTGATCTCCCACAGGCAGCGGTAGTCCTCGGGCACGCTCGCGTCCGGGTTGTCCTGACACACGGTGGAGCCGGTGTCCGAGTCCTGGGTCTCCGTGTCGCTGGCGCCGTCACAGGAGAGCAGCAGCAGGGCCGACAGGGCGAGCATGCGCATGGGGGTCCTCCAGAGGGTCTTTTACTCGACCCTAGACGATCCGACTCCCTCCTATGTCACGGTCCGGTCCGCATCAGGGGGTCCTTCATGTCGGCTGGCATCTCTGCCGCCCTCACCATCGCTCGTCCGCCCGTCCCCGCACCCACCGGGCGCATCGCGCTGGTCGCCACCCGCGTCTCCGGCGGACGTGCGCTCTGGGACCGGGATCCCGAGGCGACGAGCTCCGGCCTGCGGCTGGCGTCGGCGCTGCTCAAGCGACTGCTCGTCGATCACCACGGATACGAGGTCACGTCTGACGGTGACGGCATGCTGCTCGCGTTCGGCGATTCCCTGTCCGCCGCGCGCTGGTGTCTGGATGCCCAGGAGGCCCTGCTCCGCGCCGAGTGGCCCCAGGCCCTGCTCGCCTGCCCCGAGGCCCAGGAGGAGCGCGATCGGGAGGACAACCTCATCGCGCGGGGGCTGCGGATCGGAATGGCCGTGCACAGCGGCGAGCCCGAGGCGGTGCACGACGCGCGGACCGAGCGCACCGAGTACGAAGGGCCGGAGGTGGCCTGGGTCGAGCAGGTGGTCGGCGCCGTGCACGGCGGGCAGATCGTGCTGACCGCGGCCGCGTGGGCGGCGGTCGAGGAGGCCGGCGCCCAGCTGCTCGATGCGGACGTGACCGATCTGGGCATGCACCGCTTCGCCGGGCGGGAAGAGGCCGCGGCACTGTTCCAGCTCCTGCCGTGGAACCTCGCCAACCGGGCCTTCCCCGCGGTCGCCACCGGCCTGCAACTCCGGACCAACCTGCCGGGAGATCCTGGACTCTTCGTCGGCCGGGAGCGCCTGCTCGACGCGGTCGATCGCTTCTTCCAGAAGGGTCGCAAGGTGGTCGTGCTCAAGGGACACGGCGGCATGGGCAAGACCCGGCTCGCGGTCCGCTACGGCGGCCTGCACGTGCACGAGTACGCGTCCGGCGGCGGGGTGTGGTTCTGCGACCTCGCCGAGGCGCGCTCCATCGACGGCATCTGCCACGCGGTCGCCCGGGCGCTGGGGATCTCCCTGCGCTCCCGCTCGATGCAGGCGACCCAGCAGATCGGCTCGGCCCTGGCCGCACGCGGTCGCTGCCTCTTGATCCTCGACAACTACGAGCAGGTCCAGCGCTACGCCGAGTACACGGTCGCGCTGTGGGCCCGCAAGGCGCCTCGGCTGCGCATGCTGGTCACCTCCCGGCACCGGCTCGAGGTCTCGGGGGAGGCGGTCGTCGAGGTCACGCCGCTCGACAGCGATCACGCCGAGGAGCTGTTTCGCACCCGGGCCGGCGATCTACGTCCCGACGTGCACATCGAGAAGGGCGATCCCCACCTCGCGAGCGTGCTCGAGCAGGTGCAGTGCGTGCCGCTCGCGGTCGAGCTGGCGGCGGCATGGATCAGCCTGCTCACGGTCGAGGGCATCGCGAAGCGCCTGCAGGACGGCCACGCTGCACTCGAGGGCGTCGACGCCGAGGTCAACCCGCGCCATGCCTCGCTCCAGCGGGTCATGCAGAGCGCCTGGGACCTGCTGGCACCCTACGAGCAGGAGGCGCTGATCAGCTGCGCGACCTACCGGGGCGGCTTCACCCCCGAGGCCGTGCAGAGCGTCGTCGACCTCACCCGCTACCGCCAGGCACCCCAGCCCTTCCAGGTCCTGAAGTCCCTGCGCGACAAGTCCCTGGTGCTCACCTACGAGTCACCGACCGTGCCTGGCGCCATCCGCTGGAACCTCTACGATGCCGTCCGAGAGTTCGCGGCGGTGAAGCTCGCGAAGAGCGGCATGCGCCCCACGGTCGAGGCCCGCCATGCGCGCTACTACCTCGACCTCGCTGACCAGCAGCTGGCGCGCCTGCGCACGGCCGACGCCGTGAGCGCGCTGGCGACCCTGGAGCTCGAGCTGGACAACCTGCTCGTCGTGCACGAGCGGGTCCTGGCCAAGAACCCGACCCAGGCCATGCAGGCGGCCCTGGCGCTCGACCCGGTGTTGGGCACCCACGGGCCGTTCGACCTGCACCTCGACGTCATCGAGAAGGCGGTAGGCAGCGGGCGGACCGTGAAGGGCGCCCTGCAGGTGCCCATCCGCGCGGCCCTGGTCGAGGCGCTCCTGCAGCGCGGTCGGCTCTCGGACGCCGCCCAGGCGGTCACCGACGCCCTGGGCGCCCTGCGTGCCCCGGACCACGAAGACCTCAAGCAGTGGGTCGGCGCGCTCAATGGCTGGGTCCTGTGCGAGCTGGGCCAGATCGAGGACGGTCGCGCCGCCCTGCTGTCCGCCCACGAGTACTTCCGTGCCCGACCCGACCACCCCCACGCCTCCAAGGTGGCCTTTCGCTCGGCGATGGTGCGCCTGCAGGCGGGGGAGCTGGAGCTGGCCCAGGAGTGCCTCGACGCCACCCTCTCTGCGGCCCAGCGCCGGGGCGACCCCTGGATGCAGGCGGACGCGCTCACAGCACTCGGCGATCTGGCCCGCCAGCAGGGCAACCCGAGCGGAGGTCGCGCCCGCTACGAGCAGGCCTTGGAGCTGGCTCGGATGCTGGGCGACCGGCCGCGGCAGGGCAAGCTGCTCGCCCGCATGGGCAGCCTGGCCCTCGATCTCCGGCAGGCCGAGGAGGCGGAGTCCAGCTTCGCCCAGGCCCGAGAGTGCGCGGCGGACGTCGGCGATGCGGTCGAGGTCGCGCTGATCGACGGAAACGTCGGTCGCATGCGCCACCACGAGGGCCGGGGCCGGGAGGCGGAGGACGCCTACGACTCCGTCCTGCGCGCGCTCATCGAGGCCGGCGCCACCCGGTGGATCGGCGTCTTCCAGGGCGTGCTCGGCGCGCTCCAGCACGAACAGGGCCGCTCCGAGGACGCCCGCGCGTCCTACCTCGGCGCCATCGGCCTGCTCGAGTCCTGCGGCGACCGGCGCTTCGCTGGCCTGGTGCACGCCCGCCTGGGCGCCCTGCACGCCGATCTCGGCCAGACCGCCGAGGCCGACGGGTCGTTCGAGCATGCCCGCGCCCACCTCGAGGCCGCCGCCGATCCCCTGGGTCAGGCTGCGCTCGAGGTCCACCGAGGCCACCTCGATCTGGCCCGCGCCCGCGCCGGTCACGCGCCCTCGCGCAAGCAGGCCCGCGCCCGCTTCAAGGCCGCGACCACCCCGACCCGCAAGGGCGAGGCCCTGGTCCAGCCCCCGGCGGCGATCAGCAACGACGTGCGCCTCGCCCTGCGCCTGCTCCGCCGGAGCATGGAACTCGGGGAGTCTGAGCGCTGACTATTGCCGGATGACCTTGCGCTTTCCGGCGATGGGGCGATCGAGGGCCCGCTTGCCGTCGGACGACAGCAGCACCAGCGTGCCGTCGTAGGTCACCTCCAGCTCGACCAGCCCGGAGCCGTCGACGGTGAGCGAGGTCTGGCTGCTCCCGATGATCCGCGCCGCGCCCTCGGTCGGTCCCTCGACGGTGCCCTCGCAGGTCCAGGTCGACACCTTGCCCGCACGGACGGCCTCGCAGGTCTCGACCCGGCGCGCGTGCACCCCGGCGATGATCTCCTCCCGGACCCAGGATCCGTCGTCGGCGGGGGTGCCCGGGAAGTTGCGGGCGAGGTCGCGCAGCACGCCCTGCGGATCGACCAGCGCCTCGGCGGACAGGCGCGCCTGGGGTGGCAGCTCCGTGGCGTCGATGGCGGCGTGGGCGGCGCGGGTCCAGGCGTCGACCTGCTCGAAGGTCTCGGGCTTGCCGGCCTCGTCGAGGCGTAGCGGGGCAGGCACCGAGGCGACCGCGTGCTGCAGGGTGATGGGCCAGGGATCGCTCGCCTTGGGCCGGCTCGAGTCGTAGGTCATCGCGGCGGCGCCGCCCTCCCAGGAGCCCTCGGTGTGCTCGGTGACAAACGCGAAGATCCGCTCGCCGCGGGGCACGACCCGCAGCGTGGTGATGCTGGTCGCGACGTTGTCGCCGTTGGCGGTGAGCACGCCGATCCGGTAGGCGCGCGCACCGTCGGGGTCGGGCGAGGCCATGGGCGCGCGGTGGGCACAGGCGAGCACGAGGCCGCTGGCGACCACCGACAACAGGGACAGCGCGCGGGACAGAGGCGGCATCACGGGGGTCCGTAACGGGTCCTGTGTGAACTGCGCGATCCCGGCGCCAGCGACCCGGTGGATTCATGGCGCGAGGGCAGGGGACCGCGATACGCCCGCGGTCTTGTGCCTACAGGAGCCGCCATGAACCTCACCGCCGTGCTCGAGCAGGACATCCTGCCTCGGGTGGACAAGCCCAGCCGCTACGTGGGCAACGAGGTCAACGCCGTCCACAAGGACGCCTCGACGGTCGAGGTGCGCCTGGCGCTCGCCTTCCCCGACCTCTACGACCTCGGCCTGGGCAACCTCGGCGTGCACATCCTGTACGCCGTGATCAACCAGCTGCCCTGGGCCTGGTGCGAGCGGGTCTACGCGCCCGCGCCGGACATGGAGAAGGAGCTTCGGGAGCGGGATCTGCCGCTGTTCGCGCTGGAGTCCCACGACAGCCTCGATCAGTTCGACGGCCTCGGCTTCACCCTGCAGTCCGAGCTGACCTTCACCAACATCCTCAACATCCTCGATCTCGCCGGCATGCCGCTTCGAACCGCCGATCGCGAGGATCACCACCCGCTGACGTTCGCCGGCGGGCCCGCGGTGTTCAACCCCGAGCCGCTCGCGCCGTTCATCGACTTCTTCGTCATGGGCGACGGCGAGGACGCCATCGGCGAGATCGCCACCGTGCTCCGCCGCCTCAAGGGCCGGTCGCGCAAGGACAAGCTCGCCGCACTCGCCATGCTCGAGGGCGTGTACGTGCCGGCGCTCTACCCGTTCGAGACCCTGGACGACGGCCGGATCGTGCCCGCGCTCGACGCGCCGAAGATCCGCAAGCGCATCACCCGCGACCTTGACGGCAGCACCTTTCCCGTCGACTACATCGTGCCGTTCACCCAGCAGGTCCACGACCGGATCAGCCTGGAGGTCCTGCGCGGCTGCACCCAGGGCTGCCGCTTCTGCCAGGCGGGCATGACCACGCGCCCCGTCCGCGAGCGCAGCCTCGACAAGGTCGACGAGCTGCTCGATCGGACCCTCGCCACCACCGGCTACGAGGAGGTCAGCCTCGTCAGCCTGTCCACCTGCGACTACAGCCGCGTGCGCCAGCTGGTCGAGAACACGGCGAAGAAGGCGCGGGATCAGCGCTTTGCGGTCTCGTTGCCGAGCCTGCGCCTGGACAGCTACTCGGTCGATCTGTCGGACATGGCCGCCGGCGAGCGCCGCACCGGCATCACGTTCGCCCCCGAGGCGGCCAGCCCGCGCCTGCGCTCGGTGATCAACAAGTGGATCCCGGACGAGGAGCTGCTGTCGATGTCCCGCGGCGCCTTCGAGAAGGGCTGGGGTCACGTCAAGCTCTACTTCATGATCGGCCTGCCCACCGAGCGCGACGACGACATCGAGGCCATCGCCGACCTCTGCATCCGCACCGTGGATCAGGGCAAGGAGGCGAACCCTCGCGCCAAGGTCAACATGGGCGTGTCGACCTTCGTGCCCAAGCCGTTCACGCCCTTCCAGTGGTCCCGCCAGATCGGCCTTCAGGAGACCCAGCACAAGCAGGACGTCCTGGAGAAGGCGCTCAAGGGCCACCGCGCCATCAAGTTCGGCCGCCACGACCCCGAGGAGACCTTCCTCGAGGGGCTGGTGTCCCGTGCCGATCGTCGCGCGGGCGACCTCATCGAGCTGGCCTGGAAGAAGGGCTGTCGCTTCGACGCCTGGCGCGAGCACCTGCGCTTCGACCTGTGGATGCAGGCCGTCGACGAGCTGGGCTACGACGTCGAAGATGCGCTTCGCGAGCGCGATCCCGGCGAGCGTCTGCCCTGGGACCACATCGACGTGCTGATCCCCAAGGACTGGTTCCTCGACGACTGGAACCGGGCGACCGAGCTCAAGCACGCCCAGGACTGCCGCCACAAGCGCTGCAACCGCTGTGGCGTCATCGACGAGGAGCGCGAGCTGTGCGCCCACATGCTCCGCAACCAGATCGAGGGTCGCAAGGAGGAGCAGAGCTTCGTCCGCGCCGATCTGCCCGAGGTGGTCGAGCCCGATCCGGTCCAGCGCCTGGTCTTCCGGGTCGCCCGCACCGGCAACGGCCGCTTCCTGTCCCACCTCGAGGCCATGAACGCCTGGATCCGCTCGCTGCGCCGGGCCGGGGCGCCGATCGCCTACACCCAGGGCTTCCATCCGCACCCCAAGGTGGCGTTCGCGCATGCGACGCCCGCCAATCAGGAGACCATCGGCGACTACATGGACGTCACCCTGGTGGAGCGCGTCGAGCCCAGGGACCTGCTGGACCGGCTCAACGCGGTCGTGCCAGAGGCGTTCTCCGTGCTCGGCGTCACCGAGGTGGAGCTGCGGGCCGAGGCCCTGATGTCCCAGGCGCACGGCCTGGTGTTCTCGGCGTTCTTCCCCCATGAGGACGCGGATGCGCTCGCGCGCAAGGTGCGGGCGATCCTGGAGGCGGACGAGGTGGTGATCCGGCGGCGGGGCAAGACCCGGTCGAAGGCGCGGGGTGGTCGCGGGCGCAAGGGCAAGCGCGCGATCGTGTGGCGGGACGTGGACATCCGACCGATGATCCGCCGTCTGACGGTGCGGGAGGGCGAGGTGCCGGGCATCGACGTCGAGCTGGTCACCGTCGACGACAAGCCGGGCAAGCTGCGCGAGCTGCTCCCACTCCTGACCGACGATCCAGAGCGGGTGCACGTGCTCAAGCGCGACACCCTCATCCTGCGTGAGGGCGAGCCGGTCAGCCTCTCGGACGGCTGGACCGTGCTCGCGGCCGGCACCGCGGACGTGGCGGCACCGGCGAAGTAGGCCAGGCGGCCGGACGGGCGCTGGATGCCCACCGGCCTGGCCACGCGTTCCTAGGCGGGGATCTGCTTCTGCAGCTTGCCGGCCTTGGTGAACACGGAGAGCGTGGCGCCGTGGTAGCTGGCGGCGTCCTTCGCGGCGGCGACCGCCTTGGCCTTGGTGCTCACCACCCAGGCGGGCTCCTTGATGCCGGGGATCTGCAGCATCCAGCCATCATCGTGGGGGCGGACTTCCATCGCGGTCGGGGTCGGCACAGGGCTCTCCTTGGTGGTGGTGGTCGAAGCGGACGCCTTGGCCTTTGCCTTGGTGTCCGTGGTGGTCTGCGCGGCCTTCTCCGCCGTGCTGGCCTGGGCCGCGGCGGGCGGCTTGGCGAGGTCTCGGCCCTTCAGGCTCTGTGGGCGTGGCTTGCCTGCGGGCTTCGCGGCAGGCGCCTGGGGAGGCGGCGTCTCCTGCGTCGGAGCGGGCGTGTAGAGTCTGAGTTCGCGACCGAGATCGAATCGGGCAGAAATGGGTTCCTCCTTGGCTGGCGGCTGACGACGACGTGCTCCGCGACGCGCACCTCACTCGGTGGGGGGCATCCAGCAGAACATGTACATTGTACGCACAGGATCTGGACGCGTCAAGAGGTTCCGAGAAGTCTGGCTCGAAAGCTGCAACGCGCGCGAGACCTGCGCTGACGTTCACCGCGCGGTGCGGCTACTCCGGCTCCACGACCTCGTACTCGAGGCGGCCGGCCTCCGCGTGGGTCTCGAGCAGGTCGAGGACGCCGTCTACATCGGTATCGGGGCCGAGATCCAGGGCGTAGTAGCGACCCCGCGGATCCTCCGCGCGCGCCCCCAGCTCCTTCAGCCCGAGGAGGACCTTCATGCGGCCCATGAGGTCGAGGTCGCCGTCGAGGAGCAGGCGCGCGGTGAGGTGGCCGCCACGCTCGAGGACCTCCTGCAGCACGGGGCGACCGTCCGCGTCGGGCTCGCAGCGCACGAGGTCACCGCAGGCCACGTCGTAGGCGACGAAGGGGGCCGCGGTCAGGCGGTACCGGCCGGCGCCCACCAGCTGCGCCGGGAGGACCTCCTCCTGCACGGGAGCTTCTTCCGGAAGGGGGACCACGATGCTGTCAATCTGGGGATCCATGTCGACCTCGACGCCCGAGCGGGGCGGGCGGTGTATGCTGCGCGCCCGCTCGGGGCACCACCGCTGCGAGCACGAACCGGGAGCAGGGATGAAGTGGGAGATCGCGGAGAACAGTCGCGTAGACATCGTCGGCTACAGCGGTGTCAACTACTCCGGAGATCGTTTCGAGACGCGGATCTTTCCCAGTGGCCGCCAGGGGGCCGACCTCGACGGAAGCAAGATCCGCTCGATGGCCATCCTGGGGCCGTACTACGGCATGCGCGTCATTCTGCGCACCACGCTGCAGGACGACTGGGAGGACCAGACCTGGCGCGTGGTCCGCTTGCTCAAGGGTCACACGTTCAAGACCGAGGACGGCCGCTACGGTGTGCGCATCCCCGACCTCGACAGCGTCGCCCCTCCAGACGCGTTCCGCTGCAACCCCGACATCATCGAGAGCTACCCGCTCAAGAAGCGGGTGGCCGACGTGGGACCCGATGACACCGACACCTGGACCTACGGCCGGATCGGCCGGGGCAAGCTCCAGCATGGTGTGGTGAAGATCGTGGTGGACAAGGAAGGGTAGCGGGCAGGGGCGCGGTCATCGCGTTGCTGCGGGCAGGGGAGTGGCGGGCCGGTCATCGCGTTGCTGCGGGCGGGGGAGTGGCGGGGCGGTCATCGCGTTGCTGCGGGCGGGGG
>CALATR010000774.1 GCA_937891875.1 uncultured Pseudomonadota bacterium
CGCGGTGGGGTCGCGCGCCAGCTTGTGCGCCTGGGACCTCGATCATCCGGCGCTCTGGCCAGCGGCCGAGCCCCTGCGTGCGCTCGCGTTCGGCGCTCCCGGATCGGCGCTGCACACGGTCATCGTCGGAGGCCAGGTGATCGGCGAGGTCGGCGATCCGTCCGCCCTGCTCCGCCGCGAGCAGACCCGGGCCTGGGTCGCCGAGGCGTCCGCGCGCCGCCACGAGCTGCTCCGTCGCGCGGGGGTGTCCGGTGCCTGAGCGTCCCGATCTCGCCTACGTGATCCCCCGCCTGCGCGAGGCGGTCGTCGGACGCACGATCGCCAGCGTGACCCTGGGCGATCCGGTCGTGCTGCGGCTGGGGGCCCGAGGCACCCCCGAAGACCTGCTGGTCGGACAGACCGTCTGCGACGTGCGCCGACGCCTGCACTTCGTGGTCTTCGACCTCGACGGCGATCCCGACCTCACCCTCGCGATCCACCCCATGCTCGCCGGGCGCTTCCGCCTCGAGCCCCCCGATGCGCGTACGACCAAGGACACCTGCCTCACCCTGGGTCTCGGCCCCGACCTGGAGCTCCGCTACCGGGACGACAAGCGCATGGGCAAGGTCTACGTGATGCCCACGGCACAGCTCGCCTCGATCCCCGGCTTTGCCAAGGTCGGCGTGGACGTGCTCGACCCGAAGGCCTTCACGGTGCCGGTGCTGAAGCGGATCCTCGCCAAGCGCCGGGACCAGCTCAAGGTGTTCCTGCTCGACAAGGCCGCGGTCGACGCCTTCGGCAACGCCTACGCCGACGAGGCGTTGTTCGCCGCGGGACTGCACCCCAAGCGGCGCTGTCGCGAGCTGTCGGACGAAGAGATCGCCCGGCTGCACGACGCGATGGTGCGGACCTTGCGCCACGCGACCGAGGTAGTGGCGTCACGCGAGCCCGCGCTCGACGAGAAGATCCGCGACTTCCTGGTCGTTCGCAACCGCAAGGGCGAGCCCTGCCCGACCTGCGGCACGACCATCCGGACCGCCGGCGTGCGCGGTCACGACGCGTTCTTCTGCCCCCAGTGCCAGGCCGACCCCAAGGAGCGCGGCCTGGTCAGCTGGAAGCGGTAGGGCTGCTAGTCGCCCCACTCCGCGACCACGTAGTCGGCCACCGCGGCGCTCTCCTCGTCGGAGATCACGTCGGCGCTGAAGCCGACCATGCTGCCGCTGCCGTTGCGGACGATGCCCTCGATGTCGCTTGCGGTCTTGCCGGGGACCACGGTGTCCAGCGCGGGACCGGTGCCGCCGCTGCCGTCCGCCGCGTGACACACGGCGCAGTTGTCGGAGTAGACGGCCGCGCCGTCGGCACCGGTGGTGTCGGTCGGGTCGGTGGTGCCGCCGTCGTCGCAGGCCACGAGGGCCAGCACGGGAAGGACGAGGAACATCATGCGCATATCAGGAACCCCACTGGTTGATGACGTAGGTGGCCAGAGCATCGAGCTCACTGTCGGTGATCTGGTCCGCGGTGAACGGAGGCATCTGCTCCTCGCCATTGCGGACGATGGAACGGATGTCCTGCTCGGTCTTGCCGGCCAGGTGGCCCGCCAGCGCCGGACCCGAACCGGTCCCACCACCACCCGCGCCATGGCAGCCCTGGCAGTGCGACTCGTACAGGTCCTGCCCATCGGGGTCAGAGGCCGTGTCCGTGCCGGAGTCGGGGTCGGTGTCAGTCGGATCCGTCGGGCCGTCCGGGCACGCCGTCCCGAAGGCGATCACCGCCCCCAGGAGCGCGCCCAGCACGCTGGCACGCAAGCTCATGCATCCTCCTGGTCCCGAAGGACCGGACGCAGGGTAGCCCAGAGAACCGACGGACGGCTACTCAGGCGGGTACTCGTGACGCAGCCAGGCCACGACGTCGTGGGCGGACTTGTCGTCCACGATGGAGCCCCAGGGCGGCATCACGCCGATGCTTCCCTGGTATCCCTCGCGGATGTTCTTCACGAGCTCCTCGGTGGGCTTGGCCAGGCGGGTCTTGTCCTCGGCCAGGTTGGCCGCCATGCCGTTGTTGCCCTTGCCGTCCGCGCCGTGGCAGCTGATGCAGACCTGCTTGTAGACCTTCTCTCCGTTGGCGAGGTCCGGGCCGGCATCGGCTGCGCCGTCCGCGTGGGCGTCGGCCGCACCATCACCATGACCGGCGTCGGCGGCCCCGGCATCGGCGTGGCCCGCGTCGGCGGCGCCCGCCGCGGCGTGGTCACCACCCTTGCCCGCGTCACCGTGGCCCGCGCCGTGCGCATCGCCATGCTCGGCCGCGTAGGCCTCCTGCACGGCGTCGTAGTTGGACTGGTTCACGTTGGTGGCCCCGCAGGCTCCCAGGACCAGGACGCTGACGGGGATGAGCAGGCTGCGCATGGGGTCTCCGAATCAGGCGGGGACAGGGCCCCGAGCGTGCTGTGTGATCGCACAACGGGACCCGAAGCTCAAGGGTGCGCAACCACAGAAGGCACTGTGTGATATCACGCAGGCTGTGGGATATCTCCCAGTGCCCCCGTCGCCGATCCCGTCACTGTGGGGATGGAACGGCTGGCATGCTTCCTGCTCCTCACCTGGGCAGCCCCGGAGACGCCCGTGACGCCTTCCACCGTGCTGATCGTCGACGACGAAGAGCTCATCCGCTGGTCCCTCGCCGAGCACCTCAAGTCCGAGGGTTACTCGGTCATCGAGGGAGAGAACGGTGAGCAGGCCGTCGATCTGGTTCGCACCAAGTCCCCCGACCTCGTGCTGCTGGACCTCAAGATGCCCGTGCTGGATGGCATGGGCGCCCTGCGCAGCATGCGCGAGCAGGGCTACGAGACGCCGGTGGTGGTGCTGACCGCCCATGGTGGCGTGGAGAGCGCCGTCGAGGCCACCAAGCTGGGAGCCGCCGACTACCTGTCGAAGCCCTTCGACCTCCGCGAGATCTCGATCGTGGTGAAGAAGGCCATCGACGACGACCGGGTCCGGCAGGAGGTGCACTACCTGCGCTCTCGCCAGCGCCAGGGCTACGGCGAGTTCGTCGGCGCCGCGAAGAGCCTTGCTCCCGTGTTCACCATGCTCGAGCGCCTGGAGAAGGTCGACGCGCCGACCGTGCTGATACAGGGCGAGTCGGGCACCGGCAAGGACGTGCTGGCGCGGGCCATCCACGCGAACGGCCCTCGCCGCGACCACGTCTTCATGGAGATCGACTGCGCCGCCCTGCCCGAGCAGCTCGTCGAGTCCGAGCTCTTCGGTCACGAGAAGGGCGCGTTCACCGACGCCCGCACCACCAAGCGGGGCCTGCTCGAGGTCGCCCGCGGCGGTGTCGTCTTCCTCGACGAGATCGGC
>CALATR010000775.1 GCA_937891875.1 uncultured Pseudomonadota bacterium
CTGGGCGGACGACTTCCAGCGCAGGGTCGTCTTCGGGCTGCCCCACCTGCGCGAGAAGCTCGTCGCGTTCGAGCATGGCATCGACGACCGCGCCCTCGAGGCGCTCAAGGTCTGGATGCTGCGCGACCTGGGCCTGAGCTGGCTGTCTCCCGGCACCGACGCGGTGCTGGACGCGGTCGACGATGGCATGCTGCGGATCAGCATCGCCGGTCCCCCCGGCCCCGATCGCATCCGGGTCGTGCACGTGCGCGAGGTGCCGGTCCAGAGCCTGGAGCGCGCCGCCGAGGTGGCGGCCGGCATGCCGGAGCTGGCTGGGCTGGTGGTCGACTGGCGCGCCCTGGTCGCGCCGGACGAGCCCGTGGCCGAGCCCTTCGACGGGCCCGATCAGGCGACCCTGTACCCCCAGCTGGACCCTTGACCCGGCGACGCTGGAGCGGCCTGCAGGGCAGCGGGGGGCTACGACCGGCCCGACCGTGGCTGGCCCTCGTGTGGCTGGTTGTCGCGTGTGGTGGGGCGCACAGCAGCGCGTCCGCCGAGGCGCCGCCGGTCAGCACCCCCAGCGCCAGCACGTCCAGCACCAGCACCCCCAGCGCATCCACGCCTGCCCCTGCACCGACCAGCAAGCCGGTCCCGGGCGCCACGGAGACCCCCATGAAGGAAGTGCGACCCGACATCGCCGTGCCTGGCTACGAGGTCGTGGTGCTGATGCCCCAGGGCGGGAAGCACGGCCGGGGTGAGCTGCGCAAGGACGACGCGGTCTGGCGCGGGCAGGAGGCGTTCGCGCTCGCCATCGAGGCGGTCGGACGCACCGACGCGGACCTGCTGGCCGATCTCGCCATGACCTTCATCGACCCGCGCGGAGCCGGCCGAGTCGCCTGGCGACCCGGGGATGCCGTGATGGGCGACGCCAGCCCGCAGCCGGCCAGCGTGTCTGGGAATACGCTTCGATACTGGCGTTCTCACGACTCCCTGCCCGAGATGGTCACGGTGCAGGTGGACCTCGACCGCGGCTTGGCCAGCGTCACCCGTCCGGGCAGCGGACCCGTCGCCGACAAGGCCACCGCCGAGGTCCTCACCCAGGCGCGCGCGGCGGTCGACAGCGGCGACGTGGACCAGATCCGGGCGGCCATCTCCAGCGTCAGCAAGCTGGACGACCGCGAGGCGATCACCTTCCTGGGGCAGTACCTGGGCGGCGAGGACCGCGTCTTCCTGCGCAAGGTGGCCGTCGAGGCCATCGGGAAGAACAAGCCCGCCGGGGGCGACGCGCTCCTGGGGGTGGTGCTCACGACCGACAAGAACACCGACGTGCGGCGGTCCGCCGTGCGCATGCTCGAGAACTGGGACGAGCCCGAGGGCGCCCGAGCCGCGCTGGAGCAGGCAGCCGCCCAGGACGGCGATCCCGTGGTGAAGGCGATCGCCGCCCGCGCGCTGTCCAAGCTGCAGTGAGCGCGTTGCCGACTGCGCCACAGCCGAGGTAGCAGGCGGCCCATGGCGCGCGCCCCCTCCACCCCCCGGGTCATCCTCACCCACGCCGCGATCGTTCTGATCACGGCAGTGACGATCTACCCGGTGCTCTGGGTGGTGCGGATGGCCCTGTCCCCGTCCCAGCAGTTCGGCGCGGATCCGACCCTGCTGTCGGGCGGCTGGACCCTGCAGAACTTCGTCGACGTCATCGGGACCAGCGACGGCACGGTCTGGCTCTTCGGCATCCAGCTGCTGAACAGCCTCATCGTCGCCGCGGCCACCGCAGGGGTGGGCCTCGCCCTGTCGACCACGGCCGCCTACGCCCTGTCGCGCTGGGCCTTTCCCGGCCGCGAAGCTGGCATGAACGCGTTCCTGGTCACGCAGATGTTCCCGGGCGTGGTCATGGCCATCCCGCTGTACATCCTGCTCGACACCCTCGGCCTGCTCGACAGCCTGCTCGGGCTCGTGCTGGTCTACGCCACCACCTCGGTGCCGTTCAGCGTGTGGACCCTCAAGGGCTACTTCGACACCATCCCGGTGGCGCTCGAGGAGGCCGCGCTGCTCGACGGCGCCGGTCGCTGGACCACGTTCTGGCGGATCATCCTGCCGCTGGCCCGCCCCGCCCTCGCCGTGACCGGCCTGTTCTCGTTCATGACCGCGTGGAACGAGTACATCCTGGCCGCCACCCTGCTCGGCGATCCCCGCGCGTTCACCCTGCCGGTCGTGCTGCAGCGCTACGTCGACGACTACGGCACCGAGTGGGGCCACTTCGCCGCCGGCGCCCTGCTGGTCAGCCTGCCGGTCGTGCTGCTGTTCTTCGCGTTGCAGCGTTACTTTGTCGAGGGACTGACCGCGGGCAGCGTCAAGGGGTGAGCATGCGGATCCTGGGTGGGCGACCGGGCCGGGAGTACGAATCCGCCTTCTGGGAGGCGGTCTACCCGCTCTACGACGAGGCGTTCCCCGGGCTGTCCGCCCGCATCGGCATGGCCGCCCGCATCGGCTGCCACTGGGCGGACTGCACCACGCCCTTCACCGTGTGGGACGGCGACCGGGTGGTCGGCCACGTGGGCCTGCTGGTGCACCCGGTGCGCCTGTGCGGGAAGGACGTCGACGTCGCCGGCATCCACGCGGTCTGCACCACCGCGAGCCACCGGCGCCGGGGCATCGCCCGGACCCTGCTCGCCGCCGCCCTCGAGCACGCCGAGTCCAACGGGCTGACCCTGGCCAAGCTCCACACCGACGATCCCGAGGTCTACGAGAGCAACGGCTTCCGCCGGCAGGGCACCTTCCGCTGGCGGGCTCGCGGCCCCCGCGCCCAGGTGGAGCGCCGTCCCCTGCGCCCCCTGCGCAAGCCCCAAGATGCGGCGTTGCTGGCGGATCTCCTGGGACGCCGGGCCCTTGTGTCCGACCGCCTCGGTACGCGCGACAGCGGCTGGC
>CALATR010000776.1 GCA_937891875.1 uncultured Pseudomonadota bacterium
CCTCTTCGACCCCTACGTGCAGGGGCACCAGATCCGCGGCGCGTCCGGCACGGGCCTCGGGCTCGCGATCGCCAAGCGCCTGGTCGAGGGCCACGACGGCACCATCGGCGTGCACTCCGTCCTGGGCACCGGCTCGACGTTCTGGGTCGAGGTGCCGCTCCCCGAGGCGTCCAGCGCCCCGGTGGAGGACGAGGACGACGGCGATCTGCTCGGCCTGCGCGTGCTGCTCGCCGAGGACAACGAGGTCTCGCGCATGATCCTCGAGCGCCAGCTGCGCGGGCTGGGGGCGGATCCGGTCGTGGTCGCCGATGGCACGGCCGCCCTGGAGGCGCTCCAGAAGTCGAGGTTCGACCTGGCGTTCCTCGACCTCAACATGCCCGGTCTCGACGGCGACGAGGTGGCCCGCGAGGCCCGTCGTGCGGGGGTGCGCACGCCGCTGCTGGCCCTGACTGCGTCCGTGCTGGAGGACGATCGCGAGCGCTGCCTGGCCGCCGGCATGAACGCCGTGCTCACGAAGCCCCTGGCGCGCGGTCGACTCCTGGACGTGGTGGCGGCGCTGGCGAAGCGCTCGGTGGCGTGAGCCGCACCTGCGACAGCTGACGCGCCCTACTCGTCCCTGGGCAGGCTCCGGTCCCGGATCAGCCCCTCCTGGGCGGTCGACGCGATGAGCGCGCCGCTGCGGTCGTACCAGAGGCCGCGGACCATGCCGCGTGCGCCCGAGGCCGACGGGCTCTCGATGACGTGCAGGACCCAGTCGTCGAGGCGGAAGGGGCGGTGGAAGTACATGGCGTGGTCGAGGCTCGCGACCTGCATGTGGGGCTGAACCCAGGAGCGGCCGTGGGGCATCATGGACGTGCCGATGAAGTGGCTGTCGCTGGCATAGGCGAGCAGGTAGCGGTGCAGGGCCGGGTCGTCGGGCAGGCTGCCGTTGGCGCGGAACCAGATGGCCCGGCGGGGGGCGCGCACGCTGGGCTTGAGGATGTTGTAGGGCTCGACGACACGGGCCTCGATGGGGCGCTCTGCCAGGGCCTGCTCGCGCATGGAGGCCGGGATGCGATCGGCGACGCGCTCGGCCAGCTGGTGCTCGTTGAGGAGGCCCTCTGGACCCGGCACCTCGGGCATGGGCTCCTGGTGATCGAGGCCGGGCTCGGCGATCTGGAAGCTGGCCGCCATGTTGAAGATCGCCTTTCCACCTTGGATGGCGACGACCCGGCGGGTGGTGAAGCTGCGCCCGTCCCGGATGGGATCGACCTCGTAGACGATGGGGTGCTTCGCGTCACCGGGGCGCAGGAAGTAGCCGTGCAGGCTGTGGACCTTGCGCTCTGGCGGCACCGTCTGCGACGCCGCGGAGAGCGCCTGACCGAGCACCTGCCCGCCGTAGACGCGCCCCCAGCCGAGGTCCTGGGACTGGCCGCGGAACAGGTTGACCTCGAGGGGCTCGAGGGCGAGGAGGGCGACCAGTTCTTCGAGGACAGCGCTCATGCCCGGAGGCTAACCGCCGGGGTGGGGCTTCACTGGCAGGTGTTGTGGATCCGCGCGCAGCCCTCGACCTCCAGTGTCTTGTCGTACGCGACGACCACGGCGTCCCAGGCCTCCATGTCGCACACGCTCGAGCAGGCGCCGCTGATGTCGTTGGAGAGCAGCTCGATCATGAGGCGGCCGTCCCCGCGCACCGCCCCCAGGGACTCCCGCCCGAGCCCGCAGGTGGAGCCGACCTGGTTGAAGATCAGCATGGCCTCCTGAGTCTCGAAGTCGATGGGATCGCCGGTGAAACCTAGCATCTCCTGGACGTTGTCGTAGTCTTCCTGCGCGGTCAGGCGCTGGACCGCGGGGCCGGTGGGCATGCCGTTGCCCTCGGCGCCGCTGTAGACGACGTCGAACTCCACGTCGTCCGCAGGCTCGCTGTCGTCGACGCAGATGCCTCCCGACGTGGAGAAGCTCTCTCCGCGAGGTCCGGTGCCAGTGCCAAGGCCGGTGCCGGGCACGATGCCGCAGCCGGCGGCGAGCAGCACGATGAACAGTGGACGCATCATGGTCCCTCGTCGCAGGTGTCACGGATGCGGACGCACCCGTCGAGGTCGACGTCGTTGGGCACGGCGAACGCGACCACGTCGTACCGGGCCATGTCGCAGGCTTCCTCGCAGGCGCCGGAGGTGTCCTCCAGGACCAGCTCCATGAGGTCCATCCCGTCGCCGCGGACCTGACGCAGCGACTCCCGCATCAGCCCGCAGGTGCTGCTCTTGCCGCCCCACAGGACCAGGACGTCCTGGGAGTCGAAGTCGACCGGGTCGCTGGTGGCGCCGAGCTCGCCCAGCAGGGCATCGAGCTCGGTCTGGGAGGTGAGGCGGCTGACCTGGTTGATGCTCGGCGGTTCGTAGAACCCGTCGTTGGCCGTGAGGTTCACGTCGGTGACCTGCACCGCATCGCTGGGCTCGACCTGCTGTGGACAGATCCCGGTCCCTTCATCCGCTGCTTCGCCGGTTCCTCCACCCGTGGCCGCACCGCAGCCCACGAGTAGCGCCAGCGCGGCCCATCGTACGTTCATGCCTCCTCCTCGCCCGATCCGTCCGTGCCCGATCCGTGTGTTGGCGGGCGAATCCCTTCAGCGCTACCGCGCATAGATCTTCAGCGTCCGCCCGATGTCATCGAGAATACCGCAGCAGGCGTCGTAGTCGTCGTGCACGGCCATGGCCCAGGCGTTGGCCATGTAGCCGGCCTCGACGGGCTGGGTGCGGCTGCCGGGCTGGGGGATGTGGGCGGCGAAGATGTGCTCGCCGTGCACGCGCTGGATGGCGTCGGCGCCGGTGACGCCCACCACGGTGCCGTCGCGATCGGGGCGCACGGCGACCATGCCGGCGGCGCGGCGGTTGTGGACCACGCCGTGCACGTCGCCCCAGCAGACTGCGCGGGCCCACTCGGTGTAGAGGTCGAAGCCCAGGGCCTCGCAGTAGGCGTCCCACATGCCCACGCCGGCCGGGCGGGCGCCGATCTCGCTGAACACCAGGCCGCGGCGGGTGACGAAGACCTCCATGTGGGTCGCAGACGTGCGCAGGCCGAGTGCTGTGATGACCTTGCGGCCCAGGGCGCGGAGCTCGGCGTAGACGGGCAGCTCGTGGCGGTTGGTGCACACGATGCGCGGGCTGACCTCGCGGGTGCGCATGGCGTGAAGCACGCCGGGTTCGTAGTGGCAGACGAACTCGTAGGCGACCTGGCCCTGCACGGTCAGGGTGTCGAAGATCATCTCGTGGCCGGCCAGGAACTCCTCCATCAGGAGCTGCCCCGGGCCCCAGCGCAGCTCGTCCATGACCCGCTCGAGGTGGGCGGCGTCGTCGACCTTGACCGTGCCCGAGGCGCCGGCGCCGGCGCGGGGCTTCAGGATGACCGGGAAGCCGACCTCGGCGGCAAACGCCCGGGCCTCGGCGGGGCTGTCGACCGCGCGGTTCTTCGCGACCGGGATGCCCTGCTCCTCGAGGAAGGCCTTCATGACGGCCTTGTCGCGGCAGCGCTCGACGGTGATCGCGGGGGTGCCCGGGATGCCGGTCGCCTCGCGCACGTGGGCTGCGGTCAGGGTGTGGGCCTCGACCGTGGCCTCGAGGTGGTGCACCCACGGGCCCCGGCGCTGGATGCGGCGGACGGCGTCCGTGACCTGGGCCACGCTGGTGACGTTGTCGACCACCTCGACGTCATCGAGCAGCTCCTTCACCTGCGACGCCACGTGGGACAGGGGCGTGTCGATGATGCCGGTGACCCGGGCGCCGACCCGCTTCAGCCCGCGTACGAAGGCGATCTGGTTGGCCGGAAAGTGAGGAGCGAGGAAGATGACGTGCATGCCGCCTCCACGAGCGCGGGAGCCGCGGCTAACCGGGGGCGCAGCCGGGCGACGGACGGTCCGGTGCCGGATGGGTGACGGGTGCGATCAGCCCGCGGCGAGGTGGCGGATGCGGCGGGCGGCGTCCCGCTGGAAGTCCTCGGAGAGTATGCCCTCGACGATCAGGGCCGGGTCCAGCTCCGGGAGGGTGGGCTGCGATCTACGGCGATCCACGAACCTTCTCGGAGGACGCGGATCGTCAGCGTCGGCGCGCGCCAGGTCCAGACCTCGCGGATGCCCAGGCCGGCGTAGACGTCGTGCTTGCGCGGACTGACGTGGCTCCAGATCACCTCGACCGCGAAGTCCGGTCGCTCACGGTCGTCGGTGAGGCGGCCGCTCCAACTCCCCGTCGATGTAGGTGACGAGGGGACGGGCGTCGCCGCGGTCGCGGAGCAGATCCTCGAACACCTGCCAGCTGACACCGAGGAGCGTGACCACGTGGTCGATGGCGTCAGGGTCTGGCGTCATCAGATCACCCCCCGGTCCGCCGGATCCCTGGGCTTCGGCGGGTACACCAGGTTCCTGGCCGCGCGGATCTCCTGGTCCTCCTCCAGCCGTGCGTTCCAGACCAGCAGCCCGAGGCCGATGACCGCGGGGATCAGGGGGGCCCAGGCGCCGGGGAGGTTGGCGTAGGCGAGCATGCCGGCGACCAGCAACGAGATGGCGACGGTGAAGAGCAGGCCGGAGAAGGCCAGGTTCCAGCCTCGCAATCGGTGGAGCACCAGGCCGGCTCCCAGCAGCAGCGCGCCGGGCAGGCACCAGGCGGTGCCCGACAGGAAGACGAAGACGTCGCGCCCTGAGCCGAGCATCGCGACGCCCATGCCGGAGAGGAGCTGGATGACCCCCAGCGCGCCGAGCACCATCGCGGGCGCCCGCATCCGCTGACGGGCCCGATCGACGGTTGCCTGGCGGCGCGCCTCGACTTCGGGGTCGTTCGACTTGGGCATGGCTGGCTCTCCTGCGCGAGCCAGCTAACCGTGTCGTCCGCTCCCGGAGCCGCGAGCATGCCTGCGCCCGTCGTCGTGCTGGGTCCCCAGCGTCCAACCCCCAACCTCGCCATGGCCCTCGAGGCTGTCGGCGTCGAGGGACCGGTCGGCCTGATCACGGCGGGCTGGCGGGTGGACGAGGACGAGACCGAGCCCCTGGTCAAGCACGTGCACCGCGAGGTCCGCCACCTGCGGATCTACTCCGAGGTGGAGAAGGTGCTTCGTGCCGAGCCCGCCCTCGCCGCGGCCTACCACGCCCGTCAGGACCGCATCCGCGCCTACAAGGACGTCTACCGGATCTCGCTCCGCGCGGCGTCCATGGCGGTGTCCGAGCTCTACGATCGGGTCGCCGCCGATCCGCCGGTCTACGGACCCGACCTGTCCGACGCCATCGGAGCCCTCCGCCTGGTCGACGAGCGTGTGCTCCAGCGGGTCGCCGCCATTCGCCAGGACCACGCCGAGGTCGCCGAGCCCTGGCGTCACCCCGCCCTCGCCGCGATCCGCGAGCGGGTGCTGGAGCAGCTCGACGGCGTCAACGCCCTGCTGATCGCGGGTGGACACGTCGGTGTGCTGCGCAACCGGCTGCGGATGCTGGGGCTCGATGACGTGATTCGCCAGCTTCCAGCAAAGGGAATGCCGATTGTCGCCTGGTCCGCCGGTGCCATGGTCCTGGCCCGCCGGGTGGTGCTGTTCTACGACGATCCGCCGGAGGGACACGGGGATGCCGAGGTCTTCGGCGCCGGCCTGGACGTGCTTCCCGGCGTGGTCTGGCTCCCCCACGCCCGCCTCCGCCTGGACCTGGACGATCCCAAGCGGATCGCCCTCATGGCCCGCCGCTTGCGGCCGGAGCGCGCGGTCGCCCTGGAGGTCGGCGCGTGGCTGTCGTGGGACGGGATCGCCTGGCAGGACCACAGCCTGCCCGACGCCTGCTTCCACCTGGGCACCGACGGCTGCCTGCACGACGGGGCCGGCCTCGATGAAGACGACCTGACCGGGGAGGTGCCCCGATGAAGGCCCTCGCCGAGCTGCGCGCCGCCCTGGCCGACAGCCACGACACCCGTGAGGTGTTGTCCAGGTTCGTCCGAGACAACACCTTCCCGCTGGTGGAGCACGACACCGCCACCTTCTTCTACTGGGACGGCCACCCGGCGGACGAGGTGATCCTGCGCCACTGGGTCTTCGGCCTCGAGTCGGCCCAGCCCTTCCACCGCCTCGTCGGCACGGACGCCTTCTTCCTGCCCGTGCCCCTGCCCCACGCCGCGCGGGTCGAGTACAAGCTCGAGATCCACCGCCACGGCGAGCGCCGCTGGGTCCGCGACCCCCTCAACCCGCGCCGCGCCTTCGATCCCTTCGGCAGCAACAGCGTCTGCCCCATGCCCGGCTACCGCGAGCCCGCGTGGGCGCTCCCGGACGCGGACGCGCGCCAGGGACGGATCGTGAGCTTCGAGCTGGACAACCAGACCTGGGGCGACCGCCGCACGGTGCACGTCTACGTGCCCTACGAGTTCCGCCGCCACAAGGCCTACCCGCTGATCATCTGCCACGACGGCTCGGACTACCGGCGCTTCGCCGGCATCGGCGACGTGCTGGACAACCTCATCACCCGCCACGAGCTCGCCCCGGTGCTGGTCGCGTTCGTGGACGGGGTGAACCGCAACGGCGAGTTCGGCGCGCACCCGAAGCACCCCGACTACATCGTGCACGACGTGCTTCCTGCCCTGGAGAAGCGGTTCGCGATCCTGCCGGGTGCGAAGAACCGGGGGCTGATGGGCGCGAGCTTCGGCGGGGTCGCCAGCCTGTGGACCGCGTGGAACCACCCGGGCGTGTTCGGCAAGCTCCTGCTGCAGTCCGGCAGCTTCGTGTTCACCGACGTCGGCCACCACGGACGCGGTCCGCTGTGGGACCCGGTGGTCGGGTTCATCAACGACTTCCGCCTCGACCCCGCGCGGATCGACGCCCAGGTGTTCGCCAGCTGCGGCACCTTCGAGAGCCTCATCGCCTACAACCGCGCGCTGGTGCCGCTCATGCGCCAGTCCGGCCTGCGGGTGCGCTTCCGCGAGGCGTCGGACGGCCACAACTGGATCGCCTGGCGCGACCAGCTGCGTGAGGGACTCACCTGGTTGTACCCCGGTCATCTCTGGATGACCTACGACTGAGGGTCAGCGTCTGCGCCGCGCGACCAGGCCCAGCAGGGGCAGCAGGATCAGGCCGCCGAGGCCGCCCGGGGTGCTGCTGCAGCCGCATCCGTCGCCCGCGTCGTCGCCCGCGTCGGTACCGTCGCCCGGGTCTGCGCCATCGCCCTCGACCTCGACCTCGACCGTGTCCTCGTACTCGCCGACCTCCGTGTCGAGCCGGTGCACGACGGTGTACGCGCCCGGTCCGGGGGCGGTGAGCATGCCGGTGTCCGAGCCGTCGTCGATCCGGTCGACCTCGGCCCCGTCCGTGTCGAGCAGGAGCCAGGTCTGGCTGCGCAGGCAGTAGGGCAGCGGATCAGCGGTCGCCGAGACGTCGTTGCCGACGGCGTGCACGTCCAGGATGGTCGGGTCGGGCTCGGGGCAGGTGCGGATGGATTGCCGGGAGACGCAGGTGGTCGTCTCCTCGGTGTCGAGGCAGAAGCCGATCTGCCACTCGCCGAGGGTGTCGTAGGTGTGGGTGGTCGGGGTCCAGCTCCGCGCGGGGGTGGTGCTCTCGTCGCCCCAGTCCCAGTAGTCTCCGTCGCGCACCTCGCCGCGGTACCAGCAGCTGACCGTGCCGCCGATGAGGGTGTAGAGCAGCGCGTCCGAGTCTGGGCCGTCGGCGCCGAGGGTGGCACAGCCCAGGTTCGCGGAGGGGTGCTCGTTCCTCGGCGTCTGGAACGGCACACCGTGTTCGAGCAGCCAGCCGAGCGCGGTGTCCACCCGGAGGTGCACGTCGCGGTTGACGCCGCACGTACCGCGGTTGCCGATACCGACCAGGATCGACACGTCGCCGCTGCGTGCGAACACGGCGGCGCCCTCGTCCCCATCGCACAGCCCGGCGCCATCTCCCCAGGTGTCGAGCGTGTGGTCGCCGACCTCGATGAGGGTTCCGGTCATCGCCCGTCGGGTGCCGCCGTCCTCGCCCTCCCTGCGGGTGGCGCCGTAGCCGACCAGCTCGAGCTCCATGTCGTTCCAGGAGGAGTCGAGCGCTTCGTCGTTGATCAGGACGCTGGGCACGTCCAGCCGTTCCCGCAGCGCGATGACGCCCAGGTCCAGGTCCTCGTGGCGATACCAGCGCTCGGACCCCGCGGCGGGGCCGCTCCCGTCGGCGCCGGACTGCACCAGCACCCCGTCCTGGGGCAGCGTGTCGGACAGGCAGCTGCCGGCGGTCATGACCCAGAAGCCGGCGGGATCGACCATGACGCCGGTGCAGGTGCGGTCCTCGAGCTGGAGCAGCACGATGGCGGCGTGGTCCGTGGTCTCGGAACCGCCTGCAATCCAGGATGTTCCGGGATCTTCGCCCGAGGCGGCTGCGGCACTCGATGCGACGAGCACGACCAGCGCGCCCAACCCACTGCGACCCATGACGACCTCCCCTCGGTTCCTCGCCACCCGATTGTCCCGGGTCCTGGTGTTCTTCAGTTTTCTTGCTCGTCGTGGGCGGACCGGCGCCTGCGGGTCCCCCAGATCAGCACCCACAGCGGCAGCACCCCGAACACCGCACGTCCGGAGAGCGTGCTGCAGCCGCCTTCGCCGATCTGGACCGTCTGCGAGACCTCGTCGGTTCCCACGGTCGTCTCGACCCGGTGCACGATCTCGTAGGTGCCGTGCTGCAGCTCGAAGTGGGGCTGGATCAGCTCGGAGGACCTCCGCTCGACGCCGTTGCGGTCCAGCACCAGCCAGGACGAGCGCACGTGACACGCGGGGTCGTCGCCGGTCGGGATGGCGATGATGTCGTCGCCGACGTCCACGATGAAGGATGCGTCCGGCGTGGGGCAGAGGGTGAGCCACACCTGGGGCGAGCAGCGGTGCCGCACCGTGCCGTTGTCGCGCGGCACGCGCTCGCACAGCTGCAGGCCGTAGTCGCCGGTGGTGGCGTACGTGTGGGTGGACTCGGCCCCGTCGATCGCCTCGGACTCGCTCCCGTCACCCCATCGCCAGAACCGCTCGCCGGCGGCTGGCGCGGTCGGGGGCGTGCAGGAGATCGGCTCGCCGGTGGCCAGGGCATCGGTGACCGCGACCGCTCGGCCGTCCACCTCGCAGGAGAACGGCATGACCGCGTCGTCGTACGTGGTGCGCAGCGCGACGCCTTGACCGCGGAGCCAGGCGACGAGCCGGTCCGTGCGCACGAAGGTGTCGGGTGCGGCGCCGCAGTGGGTGCTGGCGCCGAGGCCGACCTGCAGGAAGCCGAACCCGTCGAAGACGAGGGCGGCGGCGCCCAGGTCTCCTTCGCAGAGGGCGCCAGGAAACTCGGAAGTCGTGAACTCGTACCACTCCGACCCGACCACGGTCGCCCAGGCCCACCGCAGCTCTCCGCCGTCGCCTGCGCCAGGCGCGGTCTCGCCGAAGCCGACGACCTGCACCGCGCGATTGACGAAGCCGTTGTTCACCAGGCCGCTGGCGAGGGGTATCGACGGCAGGTCCAGCGGGGCGTCCAGGCGGACGAGGGCGGCGTCGACGGTGTGGTGGCGCTGGTAGGAGAGCGAGCGGGCGCCAGCTACGTCGAGGTCGGGGTTGGGTCGCGCGGTGATCCCGTCCTGCGCGAGCCCGTCGGGGATGCAGCTGGACGCGGTGAGCACGAACAGGCCGTCGATGCTGACGAGCGAGCCGGTGCAGGTGCGATCGCCGGCGTCGATGGCGACGAACTCACGAAGCGCGTCCGACTGGCCCCCGTCGACGATGGAGGACGGCCCGGCCTGCTCCGGCTCCACGGCAGATGCGGAGACGGGCGCAGCGAGGGCGCACAGCGCGACCAGACCCGTCCTCATGACCCCTCCCCGAGTGCATCGACCTGATGTACCAGGAAGGTAGTGCAAGACGGCGCGCTGTAAACGTACGGTCCGTCGGACCGCTACCGGCGCCGGCGCCACAGCAGCGGGAGCAGCGAGAGCAGCAGGCCCGCCCCGGATCGCGCCGAGAGCGTGCTGCAGCCACTCTCGGCGACGTCGACGGTCTGGGTGACGCCGGCGGGCCCCACGTAGGTCCGGACCCGGTGCTCGATGTCGTAGGTGCCGGCGTCGAGGTCGAAGCGGGCCGTTCGATTGCGCGACGAGGCGACGAAGGTCCCCTGGAGGTCGCGCACGATCCAGTAGTCGGCGGTGTCGCAGGAGCTGCCCGCGGCGGTGGGGCGGGCGGTGACGGTGTCGCCCTGCTCGATGCGGAAGGAGGCGTCGGGCTCGGGACAGACCCAGGCCTGCACGTGCCCGGTGCAGCGCGACACGGGGTCGCCGTCGGGCAGGACCACGTCCTCGCACAGGCCGATCTCGTAGGTACCGGCGGCCTCGAAGGCGTGGGTGGTCGCGCCGTCCTCCTCGGCGGGGGTCTGCCGACCGTCACCCCAGTCCCAGGTGCGCTCGCCCACGGCGGGCCAGGTCGGGGGCAGGCACGCGATCTCGGCCCCCACGGCGATGGGCTGCAGACCGTCGAGCGGACCGTCGGGCCCGTCGCAGCGGTACGAGGCGACGCTGTCCAGGGGTGAGGTCGACACGCGCACGCCCTGGGCCTGCAGCCAGGGCACGACGGCCTCCAGGCGGACGAAGCTGTCCTGGCCGACACCGCAGCGGGCGGACGAGGCCACGCCGACCTGCACGAACCCCAGGCTCGCGCGCTCCAGGGCGGGGGCCCCGAGATCACCCGCGCAGAGTGTGCTTTCTCCGGTCGTTGTGGTGAACTGGTCGGCGGGCAGGCTCGCGATCGTGGAGGTGCCCCACCTGCGGACGCCGCCGTCGCCGGCATCGGCCGCGCTCTCGCCGAAGCCGACCAGATGCACCGTCTTGCCGACGTCGGCGTACTGCACGGGCCCGGGGCTGACGATCATGGCCGGCAGGTCGAGGACGGCGTCGAGATGGATGATCGCGATGTCTGCTTCGTGATGCCGGATGTAGCGCAAGGAGCGGACGCTGGACGTGCCGTCGTCCGCCGTGACCACCACCCCGTCGGGCGCCACCCCCTCGGGGATGCAGCTGGATGCGGTCAGCACCCCGCGGCCGAGTGCGTCGACCAGGGTCCCGGTGCACTCCGGGCCTCCGGCGTCCACCGCCACGACGGCCGTGAAGCCTTCGTCCTCGAGGGCACCGCTCACGGCGAGCGCGGGCGTGGACCCGGTCAGCAGGCAGGTCGCCAGAATCGCTGCTCTCACCCGGCCCTCCCGTGACGCCTCGTCCATCCGTACGTGAAGTGTACCGACGGAGGGGTTTGTGTAGGCATGGGCCGAGTCCTTCGCGGATACCCACCGACGAGCTTCGAGCGGATACGCTGCGAGGCATCGGACTCGGAGACCGCATGGGCCTGCTCGACACGATCCGCTCGCTGTTCACCGGCCGGGGGCGCGGGTCGGAGGACGCCGACGAGGGCGACCCCATCGAGGTGGCGGACCGGGCGATCGCCGCGTTCTGGACCTGGTGGGCACAGACCCAGGCGCAGCTCCAGGCCACCGTCGCGAGCGGCATGACGCCCCGGCTGATCGACGAGCTCTCTCGCAAGGTCGAGGCCATCCACC
>CALATR010000777.1 GCA_937891875.1 uncultured Pseudomonadota bacterium
GACGGCTTCTCCGAGGTGGACGGCGACTGCGACGACACCAACCGCCTGACCTACCCGGGCGCGAAGGAGGTCGAGGACGGCGAGGACAACGACTGCGACAAGACCATCGACGAGGGTACCCGGGTCTACGACGACGACGGAGACGGCTTCTCCGAGGTGGACGGCGACTGCGACGACACCAAGCGCGCGATCAACCCCCGGGCCACCGAGACCTGCGACGGCGTCGACAACGACTGCGACTCGGTGACCGACGAGGAGGATGCCTCGGGGTGCTCGACGTTCTACGCCGACGACGACAAGGACGCGTACGGCGATCCGTCGGACAAGAAGTGTCTGTGTGCGGCCAAGGCGCCCCACACGGCGACGAACAACCGCGACTGCTACGACGCCAACCCCTCTGCCAAGCCCGGCACGACGGCCTGGTTCGGCACCGACCGCGGCGATGGCAGCTTCGACTACAACTGCGACGGCAGCCAGACCCAGCGTTGGACCGCCACCTTCGACTGCTGGGGCGGCCTGTGGGTCTGTGGCGTGGACCGCGATGGCTGGGACGGCTCGGTGCCCGCGTGCGGCATCTCCAAGGTGTGGGGAACCGAGTGCAA
The DNA here is from genome assembly GCA_937891875.1 of uncultured Pseudomonadota bacterium. Taxonomy (GTDB): domain Bacteria; phylum Myxococcota_A; class UBA796; order UBA796; genus REDI01. The sequence continues at coordinate 603 of CALATR010000777.1, forward strand.
GGGAGCATCCTGGGGATGCGGCGCCAAGGGCAGCTCCCGGCAGCAGACGTGTCAGTAGTTGTGAGGTCCCCGCTGCCGCGGTAGCGTGCCCCTCGGAGGTCGCGTTGCCGACATTCGTGGTCAGTCCATCCGGGCGCGCCCCCATGCACATCGTTGCCGACAACTGGGTCATCGCCCTGGGCATGGCCTTGGAGGATCTCGACCGCCTGCTGGCCATGCGCCGTCTGGCGTGCGAGGTGCTGCCCAACGGCAACGCCATCGTCAGCGACCTGAAGAATGGCCACCGCTACGTCGTGCAGCGCGAGGGCGTGGAGACGTCGGACGACCCGCCCACGGACCCGACCCACCGGGGCGTGCGCCTCGATGACGATGTCGGCAAGCCGTACAACTCCCAGGATGACGACGCGCTTCGCACCCTGGACCCCGAGCTGGACCTGGTCGAGGTGGACGCCTTCGACTCCTGGCTCTCGGACATCGACGAGGCCGGCTCCACGATCTTCGCGTGCCAGGCGGCGCTCGCCGCGGCCCAGATGGCGGTGCCGTGCGACAGCGCGTCGGTGCTGCTCCTGGAGGAGCGCGGCCTGCGCTTCGTCGCCGCGTCCGGGCCCATCGCGACCCAGCTGGTCGGTCGCTACATCCCGTCGGACGCCGGCGCCGCGGGCTTCGCCGTCCAGCACCGCCAGCTCATGATCTTGCGGGAAGTGGAGGATGATCCTCGTCACTTCCGCGAGCTCGACAACGAGACCGGCTACCAGACCCGCAACCTGGCCTGTGTGCCGGTGAAGGCCGATGACGTCATCTACGGCGTCATCGAGGTGCTGAACTTCCCCGACAACGAGCCGTTCGACGGGGAGGGGATCAGCCAGCTGGAGCGGGTCGCGCGACACCTCGGGCGGCGGCTCGCGGGGGTGGCCCCCAAGGCGCGGCTGGCGTCGGCCTCGGCGGCCCCCGAAGACTTCGATGAGCGCCTGATCACCGATGAGGTCTCGGTGGAGCCGATCAGCTCGTCCGACATCGCGCTGGCGCTGCCGGACGAGGACCTGTCGCTGTACCGGGACGACTGACGCGCCACACCCGTGTCCACGCCGTGACCACGCACGCCGTGACCACGAACGGGTCGGGCGCGTGCTCGCGCCTACTTGTTGATGTCGATGCTCTTCACGGCGCTGGTCTTGGCGAGCTCCATGACCGAGCCCTGCAGCTTGCCGTACAGGTCGTAGTTCTCGACGCTGTCGAGCCCGGCGGCCTCGTCGTCCTGCTCGCGGGCAGGCAGCTTGTGCACGTAGAACTCGACCTCCGAGTCATCGTCGAAGGTGAACTTCCACTTGTTGCGCGTCGTGACCGTCCACGTCTTTCCGTCGGTGGTCCTGGTCTTCGGCGTGTTGCGCAGCACGCACATGTACATCCACGGCGTGAAGTTGCTGTCGTAGGTGCAGTCGATCCCGGAGCGGCCCTCGTAGGCGATGTCGATCCGGTCGATCTCGTCCCAGGTCTTCTCGACCAGGGTGCCGTTGCCCTCCAGCTCGAGCTTCAGATCACCGCTGTCGTCGCTGTAGCCGTTCTCGGCGTACCAGTCGTGGCCGCGCTCGACCCGCTTGACGTGGCCACTGTGGGTGGTGCCATCGACGAGGGTGATCACCGCATTGAAGTCGGCGTTGCTCTTGGGGGGCTCGGGTTCGGGCTCGGGCTCGGGCTCGGGCGGCGCCTCGGGCTCCGGCGCGGGTGCGGGCGCCGTGGTGGCGGGCGTCGCGTCAGCCGCGGCCTCGGGAGCCTTCTTCTTGCCACAGGCAACCAGGAGCAGGGCGGCAGAGGCCACCACAGCCATCTTGGTCAGGCGCATCGGTCCTCCTTCCTTCGGGTCAGGGGTCGGCCAGACTATCCCGTGGACCCGCGCCGTGGGGTTCGGTTCCGGTCATGACCCCCAGCCCCACGGGTGCGCTCCCCCGCTAGTGGAGGAGATCGTACTTGTTGAGCTTGTAGCGCAGCGTGTTTCGCTCGAGGCCCAGCAGCCGGCCCGCCTGGGTCCGGTCGCCGCCGGCCAGGCGCATGGCCTCCTCCAGGATCGCGCGCTCGACGCCCTCGAGGTGGGTGGCGAGGGAGAAGCCCGGCTCCAGGGTGGGCAGGCCCGGCGGCGCGGCCTCGACGGCGTCGATGTCCAGGGCGCTGCTGCCCATGACCACGGCGCGCTCGGCCAGGTTGACCAGCTCGCGGACGTTGCCGGGCCAGGCGTGGGCGATGAGGCGCTGCTTCTGGCCCTCGGTGACCGTGGGGCGGGGTCGGTCGTAGCGGTCGGCGTACTTGTCCAGCTCGCGATCGAGCATGGGGATGATGTCCTCCTTGCGGTCGCGCAGGGGAGGCATGCCGAGCACGATGACGCCGAGCGCGTAGAACAGCTCGGGTCGCAGGGCGCCCTCGGCGACGCGGCGGCGGGCGAAGGGCTGCGACGTCGCGACGAGCCGGACCCCGGCGGGCACCGCGCGCAGGCTGCGGTTGAGCTGGCGCTGGAGATCGTCGGGGAGATCGTCGACATTGGGGAGCACGACCGTGCCTTCGGCGGGCCAGCGCTCGTCGCGGCCGAGGTCGCGGATCAGGAAGGGGCCCTTGGTGCCCGACATGTGGTGCAGGGCCAGCGCCGCATGACCCCGCCCGGCGCCCATCTCACCCTCGATCCACACCGGAGAAGGGACGTTGGCCGCCCGTTTCAGAGCATCGAGAAGCTGGCGCGAGCTGGCGGAGCGGGCGATGAACTTGCCGGGTCCGGAGCTCTGCTGGCGGCGTGCAGGGGCGCCGGCAGGGGTCGCGGTGGCGCTGCGCACGCCGTCGAGACGGGCCTGCACCTGCTCGACAGTGACCGGCTTGGTGAGGAAGTCCCGCGCGCCCAGGCGCATGGCCTCGACCGCCACCTCGACGTCGCCATACGCGGTGAACACGACCACTTCCACCGGCGGACGGTGCTCCCGCGCGGCGGTCAGCACGGCCATGCCGTCGACCGGCTCCATCTTGAGGTCAGTCAGCACGACGTCGGGGCGGCGCTCGCGGATGCGCTCGATCGCGGTGGCGCCGTCGTAGCAGGTCTCGACCGCATCGCCGGCCTTGCGCAGCACCCGCGCCAGCGCGTCTGCCGCCGAGCGGTTGTCGTCCACCACCAGGATCTGCAGGGGGTTCGTCGTCACACAGTCCTCCGCCGCGTCAGGCTAGCGCACCTGCACCCTGCTTGGCTGGCAGGTGCAACACGAAGCGGGCTCCGCCCAGGGGCGAGGTCTCGTGGGTGGCGGTTCCACCGTGGGCCTCGGCGACCGCCTGCACCAGCGCCAGTCCCAGGCCGGTACCGCCCTCGCGCAGGCTGACGTTGGCCGAGAAGGCCTTGTCTGCGATGGAGGCCGCCACGCCGGGCCCGTCGTCGTCGATCAAGATATCTACGCCGTTCTGGGTCGTGTGGGTGCTGACTTCGACCCGGCTCGTGGCATGCTGCATCGCGTTCTGCACCAGGTTCTCCAGCGAGCGGCCCAGCAGCGCGCTGTCGACCAGCAGGTTGGCCGAGTCCACCTCACCCACCCGGACCGAGATCCCGTCTTTCTCCGCCGTTGCGGCGTGGACCTTGACCACGTGATCGATGAGCGGGCGCAGGGCGGTCGGGCGCACGAGCAAGGACAGGTCCTCGCCGACGCTCCGGCGCAGCATCTGGGTCACCACCTGGTCGAGGTCGCGGACCTCCTTGCGGATCGCATCTCCGGTCACCTGGCGCTCGGTCGGGTCCTCCTCCACGACCAGCAGGGAGGTGAGCAGCTCGATGCTCTGCAGGGGATTGCGCACCTCGTGGGCGACCATGCGGGCCATGCGCTGGGCCACCCGGATGCGGGCCATGATGGTGTCCTCGCGCTCCTCCATGGCGATGGCCGTGTCGTTGACCTGGTAGATGATGTCGTCCAGCTCGGCGAGGCCGGTGCCCTCGAGGCGGACGTTGCGCTCGCCGCCGCGGACGCGGGCCAGGGCGGTGGTCACCCGGGACAGGGGCATGAGCACCCGCAGGACGGCCAGGGCGGTGACGAGGCCGACCATCGCCATCAGGGTGAACATGAGGAAGGTGACGAAGAGCAGGCTGACGTTGTGCGGCTCGACGCCGACCAGCACGCGCCCGGCCTGGCCACTGCCGCATGACCAGGCCCATCGTCGGCCTTCGAGGCTGATCAGGTCCGAGGTGCCCGGGTTCGCGCACAGGGACTTGAAGCTGGGATCGTCGACCGGGATGACCAGCGCCTCGCCCTGCTCGACAACCTGCTGGCCGTCGGGCTTGACGAAGACCATCGTGCCGACGTCGACCTTGTCGAACAGGCGCACCGGCCGCTCGATGTCCTCGCTGGCGACGCGGAACTCGGCCATGAGCACGGCCTTCTCGGACGCGAGCCCGAGGGCGTTGTCGGTGTCCCAGGCGGCGAGCAGGAGCGCGACCGGCAGCACCGCGAGCGCGGCGACAGAACCGGAGAACACGCCCATGATGAAGGGCGCCGAGGGCCGCTTGGGTCCAGCCATCGAGCTACCCGATCAGCGCCCGCCCTGCTGCTGCTGCACGCTCTGCTCGCGCTCGTCCGAGGCGTCGGTCGTGCTCTGCTCGACCTGCAGGCGGATGGCCGTGCCCTCGATGCCGGACAGGCGGTACTGCGCTGCGGCCACCGAGGCGCGGGTCAGATCCGCCTGCGTCTGGAAGGCCGCGCTGTAGCTGCGCCCGAAGTCGTAGGCCAGGTTCATGGGCGTACCGCAGCCGCTCGCGATGAGGGCCACCGCGGCGAGGATGATCGAGCGGGTCATGGAGCCTCCTGGCTTTCCAGGCGCGCGAGGGCCTCGCGCGCCTTGTTGTGCTCGGGATCATGTTGGAGGGCACGGGCGTAGCGCTCCCGAGCCGAGTTCGGATCACCGGCCAGCTCGTGGGCGAGGCCGAGGTTGTACCAGGCATCGCCCGGCGGGCCGACCGCGCGGAACGCGTCGATCGCACCGTCCACGTCGCCCTCGTTGAAGAGGGCGAAGCCGAGGTTGCGGCGGTAGCGGGCCACGGTGCCGTCCAGCGACACCGCCTTGCGCAGGGCGGGCACCGCGTCCGGCGAGCGCTTCACCGTGTAGAGCAAGAAGCCCAGGTTGTTCCAGGTCGCGGCGTCCCGGTCATCGAGCTCGATCGCGGTCTGGAACGCGGCGATCGCCTGGTCTGGCATCTCGTTGTCGGCGTAGACCAGCCCCAGGGTGCGCCAGACGTAGGGGTCCTTCTTGCGCGTCTCGGAGACCTCCTCCAGCAGGATGCGGGCCTCGTTGTACTGCCCCTGCAGGTAGAGCGCGTGGCCGGTGAGCAGGTCCACCTCGGAGCCGTCCGCACCGTCGTCCCGCGCGAGCTTGAGCAGGGTCATGGCCTCGTCGGCGTAGCCCATGGCGAGCATCTTCCGGGCGATGCCGATCCGGGTCTCCTGCTTGCCTTCCTCGGTCTGCCACAGCGGGGGCTCGACCGCGTCCTGGCGCTTGTTCCCACAGCCCGCTGCCGCGCCGACGACGAGGAGCAGAGCGAGGGTGAACGCCGATTTATGGAAGGGGAACGCCGTCATGGGACCTCAGCGTGCCAGGGCGTCGCGGACCCGGATGATGGCCGGGCCGAGCA
>CALATR010000778.1 GCA_937891875.1 uncultured Pseudomonadota bacterium
CGACTACGACACCACCGAGGACGGGCGCCAGTTCGTGGTCATGGAGCTGCTCCGGGGGCGCACGCTGAAGCGCGCGCTGAAGTCGCCGATGGACCCGCAGGAGGCGGCCCGGTTGGGAGCCGAGGTCGCGCGGGGCCTGCACCATGCGCACAGCCGCGGGCTCGTGCACCGAGACGTGAAGTCCAGCAACGTGTTCCTGGTGCAGGACGACGAAGGCCAGGAACACGCCAAGCTCCTGGACTTCGGGCTGGTGAAGAGCGTCCGTCAGGAGCTCGACATCACCCACACCCCCACCTACCTGGGCACCCCGCTCTACATGTCACCCGAGCAGGCCCGCGGGGAGCTCAAGATCGAGCCCCGAAGCGACATCTACTCGCTGGGCTGCCTGCTCTACCGCATGCTCTGCGGCCAGATGCCCTACCGGGCCGAGTCGGCGATGGCGACGGCGCTGATGCACATCAACGACCCGTACCCGCCGATGGCGTCCCGGGCGCCGGATGTGGAGGTCGACCCCGAGCTGGAGGCGATCGTCAAGCGGTGCATGGAGAAGGAGGTCGCCGCTCGCTGGCAGGACGCCGCAGCGCTCGCCCAGGCGCTCGACGCGTGGCGGGAGGGGGAGCGCAGTGTCGCCACCCCGGTCGCCGCGCCGCCGCCTCCCGGCCCACGAGGTGGGATCAACGCTATCTTCGGCGCGATCGGTGTGCTCGGTCTGCTCGGGCTGCTGGGCGGGGGCCTCGCCCTGGTCATCGCGGTCGGCGCGGTGCTGTACATCGGCCTGCAGCCCATGCCGACGCTGACTCCGGAGCAGATCGCGGCGGCGAAGTCCGCGGGTCAGTCCGGAGGTGACGCCGGCGGAGGGTCGATCCCGTCCGCTGCGGGCAGCTCGGACCCGGTCGACGAGGCCGTGGACACCGACGAGGCCGTGGATACCGACGAGGCCGTGGACACCGATGGTCTCGTGGACGCCGAGGTCCCGGTCGAGGATGCGACCCTGGCGCCGTCGACCGCTCCGCCGGTCTCGGAGCCCGCTCCCGCGACCCCACCCCAGGGGGGCAGCACCGCGCCGACCCGCAACGTGGGCGAGGATGTGACGGAGCCGGGGTCGACCCCGGTCCGCGATCCGGTGGTCGAGCCTTGGGCGCCGGTAGAGCCCGTGAAACCGCCTTCTTCAGGCGCCTGGCAGCCGGTGACTGCCGACAAGTACACGTTTCGCACCCGTGAGCACGCGGCGGCCACGCTGAAGCTCGCGAACACGGCGTCCCGCGACCAGCTCGTGGAGGCGGGAGTGAGCCCGCTGACGGTCGATGCGGTGGTCGACGGGCGTCCCTACGCGACCGTGGTCCAGCTGGGCGACACCTCGGGCATCGGGCCCAAGACGATGTACCAGCTGGCGACCGCCGCTCGGAAGAACCAGCGCTGAACGGGAGAACACGTGCACATCGAGGACATCCTGCTCTCCATGGGGAAGGGCGAGATCCAGTCGGACGAGGCGGTCCAGGCTTTCGTCAGCGGCGTCGTCAGCGAGACGATCAGCCGCCCGCAGGCCGCCGCGTGGCTGGCGTTCGCCTTCGCCCGCACCCTGTCGGACGCAGAGACCCTGGCGCTCACCCGCGCCATGACCGACTCCGGCGACGTCATGACCTGGCCCGACGGCCCGACCTTGATGGACAAGCACTCCACCGGTGGCGTCGGTGACAAGGTCAGCCTGGTGCTCGCACCGCTGTGGGTCGCCCTGGGGCGGCGGGTGCCGATGATCTCCGGCCGCGGGCTCGGCCACACCGGCGGCACCCTCGACAAGCTGGAGGCCATCCCGGGCTACCGCACCGACCTCGATCAGGACGCCCTCGAGCGCACGCTGCAGGACGTCGGCTGCTTCATCAGCGGCCAGACCCGCGCGCTCGCCCCCGCCGATCGCATCCTGTACGCGCTCCGCAACGAGACCCAGACCGTCGCGTCGATCCCCCTGATCACCGGGTCGATCCTGTCGAAGAAGCTGGCCGAGGGGGTCGAGCACCTGGTGCTGGACGTCAAGGTCGGCAGCGGCGCATTCATGACCAGTCCGGAGCGTGGGGCCGCGCTCGCGCGCATGCTGGTCCGGGTGTGTGCGCTCGCCGGCAAGCAGGTGGAGGCCCACCTCACCGCCATGGACCAGCCCCTCGGCCAGGCCGTCGGCAACGCGAACGAAGTGGAGGAGGCGGTGGCCTGCCTGCGCGGCGGTGGCCCTGCGGATCTGCGGGCGCTCACCCTGGCCCTCGCCGGGGACCCGCGCGCGGCGGACCTGCTCGACAATGGCGCTGCGATGGAGATCTTCGAGCGCATGGTCCACGCGCAGGGCGGAGACGTCGGCGCCCTGGACGGCGGTCTGCGCGGGGCCGGCTGCCAGGAGCACGTCGTCGTGGCAGAGCGGGACGGCTTCATCGGTCAGGTGCACGCGTTGTCCGTCGGTCGCGCGGCCTTCGTCCTGGGCGCCGGGCGCTCGCGGGCCGAGGATCCGGTCGACCACGGCGTCGGACTCCAGATCCATGCGCGCGTTGGCCAGAAGGTGGACCGGGGGCAGCCGCTGGTCACGGTCCTGCACCGCGACGGGCACGCCCTGGACGAGGCCCTGGCCCTGCTGCGCGCCGGTGTCACCGTCACCGACGAGCCAGGCACGGCGTTCCCGCTGCTCATGGACCACGTCGGGCCGGCGGACGTCTGATGGCCCGACGCGTGCGGGTGTTGTAGGCTGCGCGCCGTCGTCGCCCGAGGCAGGGTGATGGAGGTGCCTGTGCGCGGCCGCCATGTGTCGATCTTCGGGATGTTCGTCGGGGCCCTGCTCCTCGGAGTGGGGCTGGCCGTGGCTGCGCCCGGCGGAGATCCTGCCGCACCGGACTCCGCGGACGTGCTCCGCGGCGAGCTGACCGAGGCGGAGGCCGAGATTCCTGTCGGCGGGGAGGTCGACGACGGCACGGACACCTCGGCCGAGCCAGCGGCGGACGGGGCGCCCGGATCCGTCGACCCCACGGCCACGAGCACGGTCGAGCCCGAGGATCCCGAGCCGATGGAGCCGGTCGGTGCGTCGACCGGCGGCGGCATGGAGGAGGTGCCCGAGCCACCCGCCGAGGCCACCCAGACCGCCGACACCGCGGCCGCCGCGGAAGGGGAGAGCACCGGCTCCGGGGTCGCCACCAGCACGGGCAACTACCGCCCCGATCCGCAGGGTGGAACGGCCTATTTCTACCGCGTGCTCTCCTTCCTCGGCATCTTCGCCTTCGTCGGCGTCGGCTGGCTGCTCTCGGAGAAGCGCGGCGAGGTGAAGTGGAAGCCGGTGCTGTGGGGCGTCGGCCTGCAGCTCATCTTCGGCGTCATCGTGCTCGGTCTCGGCGGCGCCGAGTACATCTACTACGTGGTCAACGAGTTCGTGACCGTGCTGCTCTCCTTCGCCAACAAGGGCAGCGCCTTCGTGTTCGCCAGCTTCGTGCCCCACCAGGTCGACACCATCGGCCCCGACGGCTTCCAGCCGGTGACCTACGGCCTGTCCACCAACGACATGGAGAACTGGTCGCCGGGCATGATGAACGTCGCCTTCCTCGTGCTGCCCACGATCATCTTCTTCTCGTCGCTGCTGTCGCTGCTCTACTACGTGGGCATCATGTCCCCGATCGTGAAGGGCATCGCCTGGGTCATGATGCGCACCCTCGGCACCAGCGGCTCCGAGAGCCTGTCGGCGGCCGGCAACATCTTCGTTGGCCAGACCGAAGCCCCGCTCCTGGTGAAGCCGTTCGTGCCCACCATGACCCGCTCGGAGCTCATGGCGATCATGACCGGCGGCTTCGCGACGGTCGCCGGCGGCGTGCTCGGCGTCTACGTCATGCTGCTCCAGGACGCCTTGCCCTCCATCGCCGGCCACCTCGTCGTCGCCTCCATCCTGTCGGCTCCCGCCGCTCTGGCCATGGCCAAGCTCATGGTCCCCGAGACCGAGGAGAGCGCCACCGCCGGCGACGTCAAGGTCGAGTTCGAGCAGACCTCGACCAACTTCATCGAGGCCGCAGCCAACGGGGCATCCGACGGCATGAAGCTGGTGCTCAACGTGGCCGCCATGCTCATCGCCATCGTCGCGCTCGTCGCCATGGTCGACTGGATCGTGTCCTGGATCCCGCTCGGCACGTGCGGTGACGTGTGGACGTTTGGCTACAGCTGCGGCGTGGCCGACGGCAAGATCGTGTCCACCGACCCCATCGGCCTGTCCGACATCATGGGGCTCGTCTTCTTCCCGGCCAGCGTGCTCATGGGCGTGCCCTACGAGGACTGGTTCGTCGTCGGGCGCTTGCTGGGCGAGAAGATCGTCCTGACCGAGCTCATCGCCTACAAGAACCTCGCGGGCATCGTCAGCGGACCCGAGGCGCTGATCTCCCAGCGCGGCGCGGTCATCGCCAGCTACGCCCTGTGCGGCTTCGCCAACTTCGCCAGCATCGGCATCCAGCTGGGCGGCATCGGTGGCCTGGCCCCCGACCGCATGGGCGAGCTCGCCTCCCTGGGCTTCCGCGCGATGATCGCCGGCGCGCTCGCCGCGTGCATGACCGGCGCAGTCGCGGGGATCTTCCTGTAGTCTCGGGCGAGCGCTCCCGGGGTTCTGTGGCCTACCAGCCGCTGACGCCGTGGTTGCTGTCCTCGACCATGCGCGGCAGCAGGAACAGGTCCACGACCGTGCCGAAGCCGAACAGCCCGCCGGTGAACAGCCAGATCAGCCCGCTGACGATCCGACCCAGGTAGAGCCGGTGCAGCCCGGCCACGCCGAAGAGGGAGAGGACCAGCAGGACGTAGGCCAGACCGACGTCCTTCTTCGTGCTCGTGAGTACACTCGTTGCCATCGGGCACCTCCACCTCGCATACGGGGGAGGGCGGCGGGCTGTTGCGAGCGGGAGTGTCGCGGTTCGTCAGCGACCGCGGAGGCGGATCAGATGCCGGCGCGGGCGTCGATCGCGCGACGCCGCCGGTCGAGCAGCTGCATCGTGAGCCGACCGAGGCTCCGCGCAGGCTTGCGCAGCACGGACAGGTGTGGCCCGAAGGCGATGGCGGCGGCGAAGACGACTGGGCGCATGCAACCTCCCACGCCAGAGCGCTGCAAGGCGCGTGCCGCCGGTGCTCGAACGGACCAAGCGCCGTTTTCGTCGTGAACTGCGAAGCTGCGTTCGCACCGTGCTGGACGACGGTGCGTACCTGTGTTCGCGGTGGTACCCGGTCCAGCCCATGCGTATCCGCAAGCTCGAGCTCCACGGCTTCAAGTCCTTCCCTGATCGGACGGTGTTGCACTTCGATCCGGGGATCTCCTGCATCGTGGGCCCGAACGGCTGCGGGAAGAGCAACATCGTGGACGCTCTGCGCTGGTGCATCGGCGAGCAGTCCGCCCGCAGCCTCCGCGGCAGCGAGATGCTCGACGTCATCTTCGCGGGCAGCCAGGAGCGCAAGCCGGTCGGGTTCGCCGAGGTCGGCATGACCCTGACCACCGAAGGCGGTGAGCCCTTCCCCGGGGAGTACGCCCAGCTCACCGAGGTCAGCGTCGGCCGCCGCCTGCACCGCAACGGGCAGAGCGAGTACCTCATCAACCAGCGCCGGGTGCGGCGGCGCGACGTGGTCGACCTCTTCCTCGACACCGGCGTCGGCAACAACCTCTACTCCTTCATCGAGCAGGGGCGGATCGGCAAGATCGTGCACGCCCGGCCGGAGGAGCGGCGCTCCCTGGTGGACGAGGCGGCGGGCATCTCCCGCTACAAGGCCCGCCGCGACGAGGCCCAGGCCAGGCTGGAGGCCACCGCGGCCCAGCTCGACCGCGCTGCCGATGTCGCCGACGAGATGGGCCGGCGGGTGCGCACCCTGGCTCGACAGGTGCGCAAGGCGGCGCGCTTCCGGCGCCTTCGGGCGCAGGTCCAGCAGGAGGAGACGGTCCTGGCGCTCGCACGCTACTCGGCGCTGAGCCAGGATCGACGTGCACTTCGCTCCCAGCTCCGGACGTCCGAGGGCGAGCTCGGCACCGCGCAGCGGGGTCGGCTGCGCCGGGAAGCGGATCTGTCGGAGCGCAGGGAGGAGCTCGCCGTGGTCGAGGGCGGCGTCGACACCTGGCGCGACGAGGTCGCCGAGCTCGACGCACGCACCCGCGAGCTGGCCGGTCAGGTGGGCTTCGCCGAGCAGCGAATCGAGGAGCTGACCGCGCGCCAGCAGGGCGACGAGCAGGCTCTCGAGGACACCCGCAACGAGCTCGCGGGCGCCGACGACGAGGCGCGGCGGCTGGCGGAGGCGGCGGAGCAGGCGCGGGCCCAGGCGAGCCGGAGCCAGGAGGCGCTCGCCGCGGCGCGCACGGCCCAGGAGCAGGCCGGAGCGGCGGTCGTGGCGGAGCGGGCGACGGTCGACGATCTGCAGGCGAGCCTGACCCGGGCGTCCATGGCCGCGGAGCAGCGCCAGCGGGAGATCGCCGGCCTCATGTCCACCCTGGAGGCCCTGCCGGAGAAGACGCGCCAGGCCGTGCAGCAGGCGAGCCAGGCCGAGGAGTCGCTGACGGCCTCCCGGGAGGCGCTCGAGGCGGCGATCGACCGAAGAGACCGGGCAAAGGCAGATCTCGCGGCGGCGGACACCCGGCGGCACGCCGCGGCTCAGGTCGATGCCGAGGCGGCGGAGCGCCTGACCGAGCGCGAGGAGGCACTGGCGGCGGCGGAGAAGGCGCGCTCGCGGAGCGCGGCGGAGGCGGAGGCCCGGCTGGCGCGGCTCGAGGTCGACGTGACCACCGCCGAGCGGGCGCTGGAGAAGGCCCGCAGCCACGCGGAGCAGGCGGTGGCCAGGGCCCGCGCCGAGGCGGAGTCGCACGCGAAGGCCCTGCGCAGCCAGGCCCGAACGGCCGCCCAGCAGGCGTTGGGAGAGGCCCGGGGGCGGGCGCGGACCTGGCTCGACGCGCTGGAGGCCCGAGGGCGGACCACAGAGCGGCGCCTGCGCGAGCGAGCGGACGCGGCGTCGGCCCAGGCGCGCAAGGAGCTGCAGCACGCCCTCGATCAACACGAGCACGACGCCGCCGAGGCCCTGCAGGCCGCGATCGACGGGCACACCCAGGCGGTGCAGGCGCGCCGCGACCAGCTCGAGGAGGCCCAGCAGGAGGCGGCGGACGCCCTCGCCGACGCCGAGCGCCAGCTGGAGCAGTCGAGCCTGGACGAGCGCCAGGCCCAGGCGGCTCTCGCTGCAGCCGAGGCCCGACTGGCCGCGATCGACGCCGTGCTGGAGGAGAGCCGGGCCGCCAGCCGGGGTGCCGAGCGGGTGCGCTCCGTCCTGGCCGATCCCCGCACCCTCGCCGAGCGCCTCGACGACGAGGCCCGCGCCGACCCGACCCTGCTCCGCCAGCTCGGCGATCGGCTGACGCTCCCGGTCGCCACCGCCGCCGAGGTCGCCGCCCTGGCCCGCGCCCTCGACGCGGAAGACACCGCGACCGTGCTGCTCCGCTCGGCTGGCGCCCTGAAGGCAGACGCGGCGCTCGGCCAGGTGACCGTGGTCGACGATCTCGGCGCGGCGCTGGCCCACTTCGAGTCCCACGGCGGGGCGGTCGTCGCGGCAGACGGCACCCGGATCGCGGCGGACGGCGTCGTGCGCCTGGGCCAGCCGGACCCGGCCGGGGCGCGGCTGGCCAAGGCCATGGCCGATCGCGACCTCGCCGAGCAGACCCTCGAGCGCGCCCGCGCGGCCCTGCAGACCGCCCGTCAGACCCTCGCCGACGCCGAGCGCGCACGGGACGACGCCGACGTCGCCCACGCCGAGGCCCGCGAGGCCCTGCTCCAGCTCGGCGCCGAGCTCGAGGCTGCCCTCGCCGACGAGCGCACGCGGCGGCGACTCGACGAAGATGCAGGTCGAAAGGAGATCCGCGACCGCTCGGAGGCGGACGAGGCCGCCCGCCGCAAGGCGCTCGACGACGCGCTCGGACGGCTGGGGCGAACGTCTGCGCGAGACCTCGATCAGGCCCGCGCGATGCGGGACAAGGTGCTCGCCGCGCTGGAGGAGGACGCATCCGCCGCCGAGGCCGCGGTCGAGGACCGGATCGCCCTGGACCGCGAGCGCATGGTCTCCGAGGCGCGCGATCAGGCGGCCGCCGCGGTGACCGAAGCGACGGATGCGCTGGAGGTCGCTCGGCGGGCAGTGCGGGACCACCGGAGCGCGGTCGAGGCCGGCCGCGAGTCCCAGGACGCACCGGTGCAGGCGGCGCGGGAGGCGGTCGCCCTGGCCCGCCAGGAGCGCGAGGCCCGGCGCAAGGAGCTGTCGGTGCTCACCGAGCGCCACGCCGCGGCCGAGCTGTTCCTCACCCGCGCCGAGGCCAGCGTGGAGGCCGCGACCGGCGCCCATGCCCGCGCCGAGCAGGCCCTGCGTGCGGCGACCGACGCGGTGGCGGCGAGCCAGGCCCGCGGTGAGCAGGTTCAGGCCAGGCTCGCCGAGGAGCAGGCCGAGGCCCGTGCCCAGGAGGACACCGCGACGTCTGCCCGGGAGGCGCTCGAGGCCGCACGGCTGAAGCTCGCGGAGGCAGAGACGGCGCGGGATGCGGCGGCTACCGCCCGCGCCGGGGTGGAGGTCGACGCGGCCACCTGGGCCGAGCGCTCCCGGTCGGCGGCGGAGGCGATGGAGAGCCTCGCCGAGCGTCGGGATGCCGCCGTCGAGCGCCTCAAGCGCCTGCAGGCCTCCCTGGAGGAGATCCGGGTCGGGCTCGTCGAGTCCACCAAGGCCCTCGCCGACGCGACCG
>CALATR010000779.1 GCA_937891875.1 uncultured Pseudomonadota bacterium
CAGGGCGTCGAGCACGTCGTCGGGGACGGGGAGGGAGGGGTCGGTCCTTGGGAGGGGAGCGCCGGCCAGCCGCCCGAGCGCCTTGCGGTAGCCGCGCCAGGCGGGGAGCACGTCCTCGCGGGTTGCCTCGGACAGGCTGCGGATCATGCCGGCGAGCAGGCCCGCGCGATCGTCGGGCCGGGCGTGGGGCAGGAGCGCAGCGATCGCGAGCGCGTAGATCAGGCCGTGACCGTAGTCGGCGACGTGGTGGGTGGCGGCCTCGATGATCCAGTCCTGGACGGGAACACCAGCGATCAGTCCCCCGAGTGCGTGCGCCTGGGCGCGCTCGGTGTCGCGGGCCTCGACGGCCTCGAGGAAGGCCTCTCTCGAGGGGGTGTCCGCCGGATCCGGGAGCGGGTGGGGGGGCCGGCGGGCGTGGCGCCGGACCGAGAGCTCGGCGAGCAGCAGCAGGTCGCGGGTGTCGTTGTGGAGATCGGCGCCCAGGTCGGCGAGCAGCTCCGCGCCGCCCGGTGCGACGTGGGTGGTGCCCCACTCGGCCCGGCGACCCTCGTCCGCGGCGAGGTGGGCGGCGATGGATGCCGCGGGCACCTCCAGGGTCTGCAGGCGGACCGCCTCGCGGGCGAGCTGGTTGAGGCGTCCGTCCACCAGCGCGTCGTCGAACCGGCTCCACGCGCGCTGGCGCTCGGCCTCGCGGTCGACCGGGACCAGCTCGACCTCCACCTGACCGTCGACCACCCGACTGTTCCAGCGGTGCACGGGCTCGTCGCCCTTTACGCACGCGCCGCTGCGCAGGTCGAAGCGGTAGTTGTGGAAGGCGCAGGTGAGCAGGTGACCGTCGACCTCGCCCTGGGTCAGGGGGTAGCCCTGGTGGGGGCAGGCGAGGTCGGTAACGTGGATGGCGCCGTCGGAGGTGCGCACCACCGCCAGCCGGTGGGGCCCGGCGGTGACGGCGCGGGGCCGGCCGGGCTGCAGTTCGGATGCGGCGAGCAAAGGGGTCCAGGCAGACACGGCGACCTCCGGGAGTGACTCGTCCGCCTAGCTCCGCGAGCCCCGGATCCGTACAGGACCGCCAATCGATTGGAAGGCGGTTGATCCGCTGACGACCGGCGTGCTGTGAGAACGCCTGCGCCCCGGACGGGGGCCGGACAGGGTGCACCACCCAACTGTGAAGCGGTTGTGACCCGGTCCACAAGGGGCAGCCGGGTACCTCACAGCCACCCTCCTGCCCCATCGGGAGATCAAACCGGTGACCGAAGCCCTCCACCCCGATCTGGAGCTCGTCCGCGCTGCGGCAGCTCGCGATCCGGCGTCAGCTCGCACGCTCGTGCGGCGGCTGACGCCGATCGTGCAGGCTCGGGTCGCGCGCTGCCTCCTGCGCAGCTCCGAGGGGCGGCGACGGGACGTGCGTCAGGCGGTCGCGGACCTCTCGCAGGACACCTTCCGGATGCTCTTCGAGGACGCCGGCCGGGTGCTGTTGCGCTGGAGCCCGGAGCGCGGCCTGTCGCTCGAGAACTTCGT
Organism: uncultured Pseudomonadota bacterium; assembly: GCA_937891875.1. Taxonomy (GTDB): domain Bacteria; phylum Myxococcota_A; class UBA796; order UBA796; genus REDI01. The sequence goes on from CALATR010000779.1 coordinate 1,519, forward strand.
CGGCCTGGTGGCCCATCGCCACGCCCTGTCGGTCCTGCGTAGCGCCCGGCGCAATCCCTGGTCCGACGAGCCGGTCGAGGACGTCGAGCGCCTGCTGACCCAGGACGTCGATGCCTTCGAGATTGTCGCTACCAACGAGATCATGGACGGCGTCATCGATGAGCTCCGCTGCGAGCTGTCGCCCAAGGGCTGGGTCATCTTCCAGCGCATGCTGCTGGACGAGGAGGACATCCCCGTCCTGGTCGAGGAGCTGGCCATGTCGCGCGACGCGCTGTACGCGTGGCGCAGCCGCCTGGGCAAGGTGGTCCGTCAAAAGGTGGCTGCCCGGATGTCAGGCACGAGTACCCCATCGCGAACCTCTTCCCCGAGTGTCCCATGACTGAGGAAGAGCTGATGAAGGCACTGAAGCAGGCTGCGCGCGATCGCCTCGAGAACGAGGTGTCCGACAAGTGGGACGCCCTCGCAGCGGGCGCGTTGACCGATGAAGAGATCGCAGAGCTGGCGGCGAACGACCCGGAGGGCGTGCTCGGCGAGATGTTCGCCCCGCTGGGTGACGAGTTCGTGGACGCCGTGCTGGACGACGTGCTGGGCGAGCACACGGCGGAGATCCCGTCCGTGGTGCCCGACGAGCGGGACGAGTCCGAGGAGGCGCCTCCCGCGGCGGTCCCGGCGGAGCTCGCCGAGCCACCTGCTCCCGCGAACACTCAGCGCTGGTGGCTGGCCGTGTTGCCCCTGGCTGCGGTGGCCGCGGTCCTGATCGCCGTGCTCGCGTGGCCCGGATCCGCCCGGCTGCCCGACTACGCGTTCGAGGTCCAGGGCGGCGATCGGGTCGTGCGTGGTGGGTCGGAGCCCGAAGCGGGCGTGCGCGAGCTGGCCCCCGGGTCGCGCCTGACGCTGGTCGCGCGTCCTCCCACCGCGGTCGATGGCGTGGAGGCCAGCCTCGTCGTCCGCGATGCGGCCGGACTGCGCATCGCGGTGTCGCACCTGGAGGTGTCGGCGTCCGGCGCGGTGCGCTGGGTCGGCACGTCGGGTCGGGAGCCGCTCGTCCCCGGTGTGACCGGAGTCGCCCTCGTCGTGCACCGCTCGGGCGCCTACGACTCCGAAGTCGTCGGGCTCGTGGGGACCGACGCGGCCCACGCTCACGAGGTCCCCGTGAAGGTCATCCCGTGACCCGCTGGGGCTGGCTCGCGCTCGTGTTGGCGAGCTGCCCGCCGCCCCAGCCGGATCGGGTGTTGGATCTGTGGACTGCGGGCTGTGATTATGTCGGGGAAACCTGTGCGATCGCAGCGGATGCCCCGGGGCCGGTGAGCCTGTGGGTGGATGCGGCAGGACCCGTGGAGGTCCGGGTCGGTGATCGGCTCGTGGCGACGTCGCCGCGCCCGGTGGACGGCGGCCTCTCGCTGGACGTCGAGGTGTCGCCGGCGGAGCTGCCCGCCGTGCTGGTGGTGCACCAGCCGGGGGCCGGGGGAAGGGCGACGCTGTCCTTGTCGGTGCGGTCGGAGCTGCCCTCGGTGCCCCCGGAGGCCTGTGCGGCCGAGCCGCCCCAGGAGCGGCTGACGCGGGCGGTGTACGAGGCCACTTGCGCGCGGGCTGCGGTGAAGACCGCCCGGGACGACGCCGAGAGGATGGCTGCGGAGAAGGCGCGAGCCAGCGGCATCATGTCTGCGGTCGCCATCTACGAGGAGCTCGGCTGGACCAGCGACGCGGCGCGTCTGCGCGCCGAGGCGGCCTTCTACTCCTGGCTCGATGGCGACACCGCTCGTGGTCTCGAGATCCTGGATGGGATCGAGCCCGGATCGGACGCCGTGGCGCGCTGGAACCGCGATCAGGCCCGTTCTGGGCTGCTCCGGCACGTCGGCAGGCTCGATCGGGCCATGGAGGCGGTGCGCTCGATGGAGCGCGTCGCACGGCGCGTGAGGCTGACCCCGGCGTACGCGGAGGCGACCCTGGTGGTCCGCGCAGATCTCGCCGCCGAACTGGGGGATCTGGACGCGGCTCGCGACGCGTACCTCGCTGCAGTCGAGGGCCATCCGCAGACCGGGGCGTGTGACCGCGACGGCGCGGTCCATCGGGAGAACCTGGCCTGGTTCGAGCTGCAGCGTCGGCAGGCCGGCCTGCCTCCGACCGCGGTGGAGCCTCGGGCGCTGCTGGAGGAGGCGGAGAAGGGCTACCTCCGCTGCGCCTCGGGGCCGACCGATGTCGCCAGCGTGCGGATCAACCGCGCCATCGGGGCTCTGCTGGACAGCGACTGGGATGCGGTCCTCGCGCTCACTCACGACGCTTCGGCCGACGTCCGACCGGAGCTGGGCGCGTGGCGGTCCGCGCTGCGGGCCCGGGCCCACGCGGCACGGGGAGAAGGGCGCCTCGCGAGGGCCGAGGTGGACCGCGCGGTCGAGCTCGCGAGCGAGGCCGGCGAGCTCGACGCCGTGGTGCATGCGCGGCTCACCCAGGCCGAGATCGCGGTCTCCGAGGGGCGGGACGATGAGGCCGAGTCTGCGCTCATGGCCGCCCATGACCTGCTGTTCGACAGCCTCTACGACCTGCCCGGAGCCGCCGACCGGGCCGCCGTCCTCGGCATGCACCTGCGGGTCGCGCCGCGGGTCCTCGAGCTGCTCCTGGAGCTGCAGATCGCCGACGGACGCGCCGCGGACGCCCTGGCTGCGTTCCGCCGCGCGCGGGTCGCCGCGCTCCGGTCCCTGCGCCAGGGCCACGAGGTGCTGGCCCTCGACCCCGACACCCGCGAGCGGTGGCAGGCGGCCCGCGCCCGCCACGACGAGGTCCGGTTGCAGCTGTCGTCAGAAAGGCAGGGCAACTGGTCGCTCTCGGGTGAAGAGCTCGCCCGTGCCGAGGCCGAGCAGGCGGGGCTGCGCGCCCAGGCGGACACCGCGCTCGCCGAGGCGCTGTCCATCCTGGGAGAGCAGCCGGAGGCCGCCCTGCGCGATCCCGACGCCGGTGAGGTGTTGCTCGCCTTCGTGCCGATCGATGGCCGCTGGGTGGGGCTGCTTGCCGAGGCGGGCACGACCCGGACGTTCGGGGGCCCGAGCACCGACGTGCACGGTGACTCGCTGGCGCGGGCGCTCATGGAGTCGCTGGCTGGCGAGCTCGGAGAGGGGTCCACCGTGGAGCGGGTCGTCCTGCTCCCGTGGGGAGAGCTCGTCGAGCTGGACCTGCACGTGCTGCCACTGCCCGGAGATCCCGAGGTCGTGTGGTCCGTCGACCTGGGAGCCGCGCCACCCGCGGAGGGCGCCGGGGCGCTGGTCGTCGGTGACCCCGACGGCACCCTCCCCAACGCGCGCGAGGAAGCTGCCCGCTTTGCCGACGAGCCCCACCTGCGCCGACTGGTCGGTGAGCAGGCCACCCTCGAGGCCGTCCTTGGCGCCCTGCCCGAGGTGGAGCGCTTCCATTTCGCCGGTCACGGTCAGCTGGATGCCCAGCAGAGCTGGCGTTCCGGCTTGATCCTCGCCCACGAGGATGTCCTGGACGTCGCCGACATCCTCGCCCTGCCGCAGGCTCCCCGCATGGTGGTGCTGTCCGGCTGCGAGACCGGCCGGACCACCACCGACCAGCGCGTCGCGTCCCTCGGCATCGCCCAGGCCCTGCTGATGGCCGGCAGCGAGGTCGTCGTCGCGTCCAGCCGCCCGGTCGGCGACGAGAGCGCGTCGGCCCGGGTCGGCACCCTGCTGCACGGAACCACGGAGCCCGACGCCGTCGTGCGTCGACTCCACGCCCTTCAACGAGCTTCGGACACCGCAGACGCTGCCGCATGGCGCGCCTGGGTCCGTTGAGAGAGCCCCCAAGAGACCGGAGGTCCCCCATGATCCGCTCGATTCCACCCGTGTTGCTGCTGCTCGCGGCCTGTGCCGAGGCGCCGGCGGTCCCCGATGAGGTCGTCCAGGCGGGCGCCTCCATGGACGGGGCGCAGGACTTCTCGTTCGGTCCGACCGCGTTCGCTTCCCAGGAGCTGCACGGTCGGTGGATCTACGATGCTCCGGCGGGATTCAGCTGCAGCGGCACCGTGGATGGCTGGGCGCATGCGCCGCTCTTCGCGGCGGGCGCTCCGGGAGACCTGGCCGACTTCTGCGTGCTCACCTGGGTCGGTGTGGGGTCTCCGATCCTCGGAAAGCTCCCTGCCTCTAGCGACCTGCGCGTGATCTCCCCGGACCGCATGGCGGTGGTCGGGATGTCGCACACGCCCGTGGTCGATCTGTCGGTGCGGGAGGACTTCGAGGACAACACCTACGAGCTCGTCGATCCCGTGTCGGCCTACACGCGGTCGCTGTTGCCGACCCGGAAGTCGCGGGTCGTGCTGCTGGACACGGTCGCGACCTCCGAAGCGCCCTTCGGCGAGTCCCCCAACGACGAGCACGGTCTGCGCCTCGCGGCCATCGCCCGCCGGGCCGTGTGTGACCAGCGAGCGATGCCCGCCTGC
>CALATR010000780.1 GCA_937891875.1 uncultured Pseudomonadota bacterium
GACTTCCCGTCAGAAGATCCCCGCCCCGCCACGCGCCTTTCAACCGCCCGTGTGCTCCTTCGCCCGCAGCTCCTTCATCAGCTCCACCGTCACCTCCGCCAGCCCCCGCTCCTGCGCGGCCTTCTCCGCGCGGCGCTTCACCAGGGGGCGGACGAAGAAGGGGACGCGCTTGAGGGAGGCGGCGGCTCCGGGGGTCCAGCGCATCACTGCTCCACGGCGGTCATGGCCTCGAGGAACGCGTTCAGGCCATCGTCCATGAGGGTGAAGACGCGGTCCAGCACGGCGTCGGCGCGCTTGGGCTTGTCGAGCAGCAGCTCGATGCTGGCCATGGTCGTGTCCTGCTCCACGTAGAGCTTGACCACCTTCATCCCCGCGTTTGCGGTGTTGCACGCCTCGAGGGTGCGCTCCAGCTCGGCGGCGTCCTCGATGGGCCAGACGTTGGGGATCAGCAGGTGCATGAACTCCGGGTCTTCGCCGTCGATCTGCAGGACCCAGGTGAGCCGGCTGCTGTGGAAGGGGCGCTCGAACAGGAGGTTGCCGTAGTTGTCGGTCTCGATCGCGATGCCGCGCTTCAGCAAGGCCTTCTTCCACGTATTGCGGAGCTTCTCGGCTTCCTTTTCCACGTCGTCGCCGGCGTGGGCGGGCTCCGGCGCGACCACTGCGACGGCGCCGAGGGACAAACAGAGAACGAGCAGCACGGTACGCAAGGAGACCTCCAGTCCCCTCCCTAGTCCGTGCCCGGCTTGCGTCGCCACACGGTGTAGCGGCCCTGGACCGTGGCCCGCTCGTACCCGCTGGTGACGAAGTCATGGAAGGGGCGGAGCTGGCGGAACAGGGTCTCGCTGTCCTTCTTGTTCCCGGTCACGCCGTAGGTGTGGTCGCCGCGGGCGATGATCACGTACTCGGGGGGATCGGCGCGCAGGCCGTCCATGAGCTCGGCCTCGTAGGTCGGGTTCCCCCAGGCGACGCGGAAGGGGTAGTTGTAGAGGAAGCGGGTGGTGCCGCGGCGCTGGGCCCAGATGTGGATGGCCGGGTCGAAGGCCCAGATGAAGACGTGGTCGTCGGGGGCGGTCTCGGCGCGGAGCCAGTCGACCAGCTGGCGCTGCTCGTCGAGGTCGTAGTCGCGGTAGTTGTAGCGGCCCTCGCCCGCCAGGTATGCGTTCCAGGTGCGGGCGCCGGACACCACCTGCGCGGCCTCGGCGAAGCGCGCACCCAGGGGGGTGACCGCGATGATCCCGACCAGCGCGAGGCCGGCGACGCCCCAGCGCACGACCCGCGGCATGAAGCCCCCCACCCAGCCGACGACCAGCGGCAGGGCCATGCCGAGGAGCAGGGCCGTGGGCGCGAGGAGCGGGAGGTAGTGGTAGTCGTAGTACTTGCCCTGGGTCAGCACCGAGGTGACGCCGACGGCCCACCAGCTGCCGACGACCCCGACGGCGAGCAGGCCGCGGCGACCGCGGAGCACCCCCTGGGCGAGGGCGGGGATCCAGGCGGCGACCCCGGCGTACCACAGGATGCCGACGTCGATCTTGTGCTGGTTGAAGCTGAAGAGTCGCTCGATGGCCTGCCAGGCGGTGCGGGCCTTGGCGGTGCGGCGCACGTACTCGGGCACGAGCTCGGTCTGCACGTCGACAAATGCGTCCCAGCCGCCCACGGCGACGAGCCAGCCCCAGGTGGAGAGCAGCGGGATCACCCCGCCGAGCACGAGCAGGGGGAAGGCGAGCCAGGCCCGGGACCCGCGGTGCAGGGCGACGTGGCCGATGGCGAAGAGCAGGGGCAGGCCGAGGGCGGCGGCGGTGTACTTGAAGGTGACGGCGACCCCGGCGAGCACGCCGGCGAGGGTCCACAGGCCGAGGGCGCCGAGGCGGGAGCGGGGCAGCACGTCGCCACCGACGAGCACGGCCAGGATCGCCAGGGCGCAGGGCAGGTTCAGCCAGCCGTCGGTCTGGGCGATGTTCCAGTAGTCGACCTGCCAGTAGAGGAGCGGGACCATGACCCCGGCAAAGAGCGCGACGTCCCGCTTGCCGAGCAGGCGGTGGGCGAGCAGGGCCACGGTCGCGGCGGTGAGGGCGGTCCAGCCGAGATCGAGGATCCGGATGGCAGTCATGTTCACGCCGAAGAGACCGAGCGCGACGCTGTGCACGAGTGCCGTGGCGGGAGGCTTGAAGATGAAGACGTCGCTGTACGGAGCGCCGCCCTCGAGCATCACCCAGCCAGCATAGGCGTAGTTCCCCTGGTCTCGGCCGAAGGGGTAGAGCAGGGTCGGCAGTCCGGTGAGCACGGCGACGAGGGCCGGCAGCCAGGCGACGAGCCAGGGGGGCGCCGGCAGGGGCTCGGGGGCGGGATGCGCGGGAATGCCCGGCTGGACCTCGTCGTCGGCGTCGAGCACGATCAGGGAGCCGCCGGCCGCAGGGTCTTGGCGACCGCCTGGTAGAGGCCCGCGTCGAAGGCGGCCTCGGGGGCGGCCATGTCCATCAGGTAGGTGTCGTCGCCGATCTCGACGTAGTAGCGGAGCTTCTTGACCACGGGCCGCCCCTCGCGCTGCTGGCGGGTGGTGAAGACGACGCCGCCGTCGTGCAGGCCGTGCTCGGCCTCGGACTGGATCTTGTCCAGCGCGTTCTCCTGGTTCTCGCGGAAGTGGTCGGTGTGCTGGCGCCAGGTGCGATGGGAGGAGAGCTTCTGGAGGATGACGGCGTGGTCGCGATCGCCGGACTTGCCGGCGTAGAACAGCACCCGGTTGAGCTGGGGCTCCTGCTTGACCTCCCAGGTCTTGGGGGCGTCGATGACCACGCCGAGCGCGTCGGCCTTCACCTCGACCGGGTCGGGCACGGCGGTGGTGCCGCCGAACAGACCGCAGCCAGACAGGGCGGTGAGCAGGAGCAGCGGGGCGAGGCGGTTCATGCGACCTCCAGCGGGACAGGGCTCCGGGTACCACCGCTCGACGCGACTTGCATCCGCGCCCCCTCCAGGCAACGGGGTCTGCCGGAGGCCCTGTGTCCGACGTTCAGCACTGGCTCGACCGCTTCGACGCCGTCCGCCAGGCCGGCCCCTTCGCCTACCCCCGCCACCACCACCACGACGGCGGCCAGCACGACCTGCACCTGGTCGTCGGCGCGGTCGTGCACGGCGACGAGTACGGCAGCCTGCCCGCCGTGGTGCAGGCGGTCGAGGCCCTGTCCCGCGGGGAGAGGGCCTTCGGCGGCAAGGTGACGTTCTTCCTTGGCAATCCCGAGGCCTCCCTCGCCGATCGCCGCTTCCTGGAGGCGGACCTCAACCGGGTCTTCGTCGAGGATCCCGGCGACAGCCACGAGGGTCGCCGCTCGGCGCTCCTGCGCCCCATCCTCGACGCCGCCGACGTCTTCCTGGACCTGCACCAGACCATCCTCGACACCGACCGGCCGTTCTACATCTTCCCGTTCGGCATCGCGGGCTGGCACTGGGCCCGCGCCATCGCCGGAGCGACCGCCTGGGTGACCCGCGCCCCGGACCAGAGCTTCTCCCCGGGCACCTGCTGCGCCGATGAGTACGTCCGCCTGCGCGAGCGGGTGGGCATGACCCTGGAGCTCGGCGAGAAGGGCTTCAACGACGTCGCCGCCGAGCGCGCCGCCACCGCGATCGACCGCCTGCTCACCCTCGCGGACGAGGTCGGCCGCGACGGGGCCGCCCTGGAGCGCGCCGCCCAGGCGAAGCCGGAGCTCGAGTTCGTCGAGACCCGCTGGCGCTGCACCTTCGACGATCCCCACATGCGCCTGCGCGATGGCCTGGTGAACTTCCAGCCGGTCGCCCAGGGCGAGGTCCTGAGCGCCCCTTCGACGCCCGAGATCACAGCCCCCTGCGACGGCTTCCTGCTCTTCCCGAAGTACCCGGGCTACCAGGCGGACGGCAGCGCCATCGAGCCTCGCCCCGGCGAGATCGTGCGGATCGTCGCCCCACTCGCCCAGCACCCGCTCGACCTGTGGGATGTGAGCGGCTCCTGAGCGAGCCTGCTAGCATCGAGCCCACTGTGGAGGTCCTGTGATTCGTCTCGTGCTCGCCGTCATTCCCGTGGTCGCCTTCGCCCAGCTGTGCGAGCCCGTCGAGGGCATCGGCATGGGCAGCGGCAGCATCACGGTCCACAACAACGACAACGACACCCACGAGGTCGTCATCAGCGATGACCCCAGCTGCACGGTCGGCTACCGCAGCGAGCTGCACGGCGACACGACCCGCATGTACGACGTGGCCGAGACCGGCTCGTACATGTGCATCGCCGGACGCGGCGGCATGAAGGTCGAGAACGGCGGCAGCTACGTCGTGCGGGGCGGAGCGCTGGGCGCGAAGTGATCCGACTGCTGGCTCACGCGGCGCCGCCCGGCTGCCTGGACGTCTGGTTGGGCGTCGCCGAGCAGGCCAGCGTGGAGCCCCCCCGGTTCACCCTCGACGGCGAGCCCGTGGATCCCACGGAGCTGCGTCCGCTGGAGGCCGTGCGCATCGGCGCCGCCGCCCCACCCGAGGGCCGCGCGCGCACCTTCACCGGCGGCTACCGCTTCGCGGTCGAGGACACCGACGAGCACGTCATCACCGTGCAGTGCGGGGAGGAGCGCACCGAGCTGCGCACCCGCGCCGTGCCCACCGACCTGCCCGAGGATCGCTGGTTCAACGTGCTGCTCGGCTCCTGCTATGACCGCAACATGGAACGGAGTCCGAACCTGGTGAATCGGGCGGTCCAGAAGCTCTGCCAGGACCCGTCCACGAGGCCCGACGTCGCGCTGTACATGGGGGATCAGGTCTACCTGGACGTGCCCCCCACCGACGTCATCGGCCGCTTCGGCGAGCCCGGCCTGGCCGGCATCACCGCGCAGTTCGAGGCCGACTACACACTCAACTGGATGACCCACCTGGGCGACGTGCTCTCGGCCGCACCCTTTGTCTGCGTGCCCGACGACCACGAGTTCTGGAACAACTACCCGACCCAGGTGGCCTGGCTGCCGCGCACCCTGTCCACGACCGGCCGCGCCGAGTGGGAACAGGCCGCCCGCCGCTGCTACCTCGCCTTCCAGCAGCCGCTGCAGGCCTGCCGCGACGACGGCGGCGCCCCCGAGCCGGTGGTGATCGACGTCGGACCCCTGTCGATCTTCTGCCTGGACACCCGCACCTGGCGGCTCAACGACCGCTCCCGCTGCGCCCTGCCCGAGCACCTCGAGGCCCTGCGCGCGTGGTCGAAGCGGGTGCACGAGCAGGAGCGGCTGCCGGTCTTCATGACCGGCCAGACCCTGTTCAAGAGCGCCCAGCCGGCGCTGAAGGGCTGGCTGACGGACTTCGAGCTGTCGAACTACGGCGACTACGTCGACATCCTGGAGGCCCTCTACGACGCGGGCTCCCCCGATCGGCCGACCCTGTGCCTGACCGGCGACGTGCACTTCGGTCGCGTGGTGCAGGCGGTCGACGACAAGGGCCGGCCGCGCATGTACGAGATCATCAGCAGCCCGATGTCCCTGTGCAGCGACCCCCGCAGCGCGCACCAGCCGCTGCTCTCCCAGCTCTTCCACCGCTTCTTCGGCCAGGCCTGGCTGCAGGACAACCGCCCCTGGCCCCGCCACCCCCGCCCGGCCCTGGCCCGCCCGACGCTGCCGGTGCGCAAGGACGGCAGCATCAAGCTCCGCTGCCACCAGCGCTACAGCCACCTGGGAAACCACGTCGCGATCCTGGGCTTCCGCCAGGGCAGCCGCAAGGACCGCATCCAGTGCCGGGTCGGCTACGTGACGCTGGTCGCGGATGAGCGGCGTTGGGAGCCGATCTGGGTCGGCCCGTGGGACCTGCGGAACGGGGTGGACCTGTTCGGGGCGTTCGGCAGCGTGCTGGGTCAGCTCACGGGGGGGATCGCGGGGTAGCGGGCGATCGAGCTGGGGGCGGGCCAGCCAGGTCTCGCGCGAAGTCGCGTAGCTTCCGGCGAGGGAGTGGCCGTCTCGCGAGACGTCGCGTGGCTTCGGGCGAGGGAGTGGCGGCTCGGTCTCCAGTCTCCAGTCGCCAGTCCCTGGGCGTCGTCGGCGTCAGCGGCGGAACGGGTGCGGCCGGAGGTGCGAGGGGCTGCGCAGCATGGCTGTCGAGCGTGGGTGGCGCTGGACCAGCGTCGACACCACGACAACCCAGGTCCGAAGCCAGCAAGCTCGACTCACGGTGGTCGTTCACGAATCCCAGTGGCGTCGCGGACTGCAACCGGTACCTCGGCCCCTCCACTCCCCGGCCGGCCGAAGCTGGAGACTGGAGACTGGAGACCGCCCCTCCACTCCCCTGCCTCGA
>CALATR010000781.1 GCA_937891875.1 uncultured Pseudomonadota bacterium
GGCGAGCTGGTACGCGATGCAGCCCAGCGCGTAGAGATCGGTCCATGGGCCGTGGTCGCGCCACAGGCCGCGGCACTGCTCGGGCGCCATGTAGTGCAGGGTCCCGCGCACCGCCTCGACGCTGCCGGGACGGTCATGGTCCTCGAGGTGTCGGGCCAGCCCGAAGTCGGTCAGCTTGAGGCCGGGACGCGGATCCTGCGCCCCGCAGACCAGGACGTTGCCCGGCTTGAGGTCCCGGTGGATCACCCCGCGGGCGTGGGCATGCCCCAGCGCGCCGAGCAGCGAGAGCAGGATGGTGCGGATCTCCGGCCAGACCAGCGCCTTGCGACGCCCGTCGTGCAGCGTGCCCTCGCTGGCCGGCTCCATCACCAGGTAGGGGCAGCCGCCCTCCAGCTCCCCGACGCCTTCTTCCGGCACGATGCCGTAGTCGAGCACACGGACCACGCCTGGGTGATCCAGGCCGGCGACCGCGCGGACCTCGTTGAGGAAGGCGCTCCGAAAATAGGCATCGTTCGCCTTCTCTCCGGTGATGACCTTGATGGAGACGGACACGGATGACCGAAGGTGGACCGCTGCCCACACCTGGGCCATGCCGCCGCGGGCGATCGGTCGTACGAGTTGGAAGGCGCCCAGCACGCTGCCTTCGGTCATCGGGGAGGCTCCACCGTCCTGGGTGGGCTAACCGGGGGCGCCGCGTCAGGAAGTGTCGTGACGATCCTCACGTCCACGCCCTGCTGTCGGACCCTGGACTCGACTCCGGTTCGTGTCCATGTGATAGAGGAGTCGAATCAGGACTCCCGCCGTCCGAAAAGGAATTCACCGTGCTCCGAATGCGCCGCATCACCGACCAGGGCTTTCGTGTCCTCGTTCACCTCGTGGAACACGGCGGAGAAGGTGTGTCCACGGCGCGGAGCATCGCGGAGGAGACCGGCCTGCCTGCCGCCACCACGGCGAAGGTCCTCAAGGTGCTCCAGCGCTCGGGTCTGCTGTCCAGCACCCGCGGCCTGTGTGGTGGGTACGCGCTGGAGTGTGACCCCACCAAGACCAGCATCGTGACCATCATCGAGGCGTTCGAGGGACCGCTCGGGCTGACCGAGTGCACCGTCCCTGGCCTCGCCCGGTGCGACTCCCACGAGTTCTGCTCGCTGGAGCACGCCTGGCCCTCCATCTCCGACGCGGTCATCGAGGCGCTCCGCGGCGTGACCCTGCAGGACCTCATCGATCGCGGGGCCGCAGATCCCGCGGGTCCCGGAACGAAGCGCACGGACGAGGCCGCCCGGGCCGGCGACAAGGCGGCCTCCGCCTCGCGCCTGGACGCCTGACGGAGCCCGAAGCATGTCCGACCCAAACCTCTCCGAGCCCAGCGACGCCGTCGCCACCCGCAACGCCGAGGTCCAGGCCCACCTGGACAAGCGCTACGAGCACGGCTGGGTCACCGACATCGAGCAGGACATCGCCCCCCCGGGGCTGTCCGAGGACACGGTCCGCTTCATCTCGGCCAAGAAGGGCGAGCCCGAGTGGCTGCTCGAGTGGCGCCTGCGGGCGTTCCGTCGCTGGCAGAAGATGGATGAGCCCGAGTGGGCCGCCGTCGACTACCCGAAGATCGACTACCAGGCGATCTCGTACTGGGCGGCGCCCAAGTCCCCCGAGGACGCGCCGAAGTCCCTGGACGAGGTCGACCCCAAGCTGCTGGAGACCTTCGAGAAGCTGGGGATCCCCCTGCACGAGCGGGAGATCCTGGCCGGCGTCGTGAGGCCGGACACGGACCTCGGGGAAGACGGCGAGCGCCCCGAGGGCGAGCGACGGGTGGCGGTCGACGCGGTCATGGACAGCGTCAGCGTCGCGACCACCTTCAAGAAGGAGCTCGCTGCGGCGGGCGTCATCTTCATGAGCATCTCCGAGGCCGTGCACGAGCACCCCGAGCTCGTGAAGAAGTACCTCGGAAGCGTGGTTCCGCCGCACGACAACTACTTCGCCGCCCTCAACTCGGCGGTGTTCAGCGACGGCAGCTTCGTCTTCGTGCCCAAGGGCGTGCGCTGCCCGATGGAGCTGTCGACGTACTTCCGGATCAACGCCCAGAACACCGGGCAGTTCGAGCGCACGCTCATCGTCTGCGAGGAGGGCGCGTACGTGTCCTACCTGGAGGGCTGCACCGCCCCGATGCGCGACGAGAACCAGCTGCACGCCGCCGTCGTCGAGCTCATCGCGGAGCAGGACGCCAGCATCAAGTACAGCACGGTCCAGAACTGGTACCCGGGCGACGAGGACGGCAAGGGCGGCATCTACAACTTCGTCACCAAGCGCGGCCTGTGCCGCGGCGCCCGCAGCCACATCAGCTGGACCCAGGTCGAGACCGGCTCGGCGATCACCTGGAAGTACCCCAGCTGCGTGCTCATGGGGGACGACTCGGTCGGCGAGTTCTACAGCGTCGCCGTGACCAACAACCTCCAGCAGGCCGACACCGGCACCAAGATGCACCACATCGGGAAGAACACCCGATCGACCATCATCAGCAAGGGCATCAGCGCCGGCCGGTCCACCCAGAGCTACCGCGGGCTCGTGCGCGTCGACTCCGGCGCGGCTCACGCCCGCAACTACACCCAGTGCGACAGCCTCCTCATCGGAGATCGCTGCGCCGCCCACACCTTCCCCTACATCGAGGCCCGCAACGCCTCCGCCACGGTGGAGCACGAGGCCACCACCTCCAAGGTCGCCGACGAGCAGGTCTTCTACTGCCAGCAGCGCGGCATGTCCGAGGAGGACGCGGTGAACCTCATCGTCAACGGATTCTGCAAGGAGGTGTTCAAGCACCTCCCCATGGAGTTCGCGGTCGAGGCCCAGAAGCTGCTGGCCGTGTCCCTCGAGGGCGCGGTCGGCTAGGCGTTGTGTCGCTTCGCGTCGGGCCCGTCGGGGTCGGACGCGACCTTGGAGAGTTCATGCTCGAGATCCGCAACCTGCACGCTCGTGTCGGTGAGCACGAGATCCTCAAGGGGATCGACCTCGTGGTCCGTCCCGGCGAGGTGCACGCCATCATGGGGCCGAACGGCTCGGGCAAGTCGACGCTCGGCAAGGTGATCGCCGGCCTCGAGGACTACGAGGTCACCGACGGCAGCGTCACCTGGGACGGCAAGGACCTGCTGGACCTGTCCATCGAGGAGCGCGCACAGGCCGGCTTGTTCCTTGGTTTTCAGTACCCGGTGGAGCTCCCCGGCGTCTCGAACACCTACTTCCTCAAGACTGCGCTGAACGCCCAGCGGCGTGCCCGTGGGGAGGAGGAGCTCGACAGCTTCGAGTTCCTCAAGGCGCTCAACGCCAACATGAAGCTGCTGGAGATGGACTCCCGCTACAAGAAGCGCTTCGTCAACGTCGGCTTCTCCGGCGGCGAGAAGAAGCGCAACGAGATCCTGCAGCTGCTCATGCTGAAGCCCCGCCTCGCCGTGCTCGACGAGACCGACTCCGGGCTCGACATCGACGCGCTGCGCATCGTCAGCAAGGGTGTGAACCACCTGCGCGGCGGGGATCGCGCCATCGTGCTGATCACCCACTACCAGCGCCTGCTGGACCACATCGAGCCCGACCAGGTGCACGTGCTCAAGCACGGCCGCATCGTCGAGACCGGGGACAAGAGCCTGGCCCTGCGCCTCGAAGACGAGGGCTACGAAGCCATCGAGGCGGGCGCCTGATGCTGTCGAGCTACCGGGCGAGCCATGAGGCGTGGCTTCAGGGTGCAGTCGAGGCGGACTGGCTGCGAGCCCTGCGCGAGCGGGCCCTGGCCGGCTTCGAGGCGCACGGATTCCCCAGCAAGAAGGTGGAGGCGTGGAAGTACAGCAGCACGGCCAAGCTGGCGCGCACCCCGTGGGTGCACGACCACGGCGCACTCTTCGAGGCCCTCGCCGGCGGACTCGTCGGTGAGCACGGCCTGCGCGGCGCCGCGGCGGAGCTGGTCTTCGTCAACGGCGCCTACGCCGCCGGCCTGTCCCGCATCGGCGAGCTGCCCGCGGGGGTCGACATCCAGCCCCTGCACCGGGTGCTGGCGGACGAGAACGTGGGCTCGCGGCTCGATCCCGCCAACTGGCCCGCCCTGCCGGACGCCGCGCGCACCACGCTGGGCCCGTACCGACTGAACGGCGGGGGCGTCGCCTCCGACGCCAGCGCGGCAAGTCGGCCAGAGTCGGCGTTCGACCTGCTGAACACGGCCTTCCTCCAGGATGGTGTCGTCGTGCGCGTGGACAAGGGCGTCGAGCTGTCCGCGCCGGTCCACGTCGTGCTCGTCACCCTGGGCGAGGGCGCGCCCATCGCGACCCATCCCCGCCTGCTCCTCGACCTCGGCGCCCACGCGGGCCTCACCGTGGTGGAGCGTCACGTCGGCAGCGGCGACGAGCCCAGCCTGGTCAACGCCGTCACCGACGCGATCGTCGGCCCGGGTGCGCGACTGACCCACCACCTGTGGCGCCTGGCCGGCCCGAACACCACCCACGTCGGCCACGTCCGGGTGCAGGTGGGTCGGGACGCGCGCTTCGAGAGCCACGTCGCCTGGCTCGGCGGCAGCTGGAGCCGCAACGACCTGGACGTGCGCTTCACCGGGCCCGGCGGGGAGGCCGTGTGCACCGGCGTCACCCTGGCTGCCGGCAGCGAGCACGTCGACCACCACACCTGGCTGCGTCACGAGGCCGCGCACTGCGCCAGCCGCGAGACGTACAAAGGCGTCTACGGTGGGCGTTCGCGCGGGATCTTCAACGGCATGGTCTACATCGCGAAGGACGCCCAGCACACCGACGCGGACCTCGGCAGCCGCAACGTGCTGCTCTCGGACAAGGCCCAGGTCATGGCCAAGCCCGAGCTCGAGATCCACGCCGACGACGTCAAGGCCGCCCACGGCTGCACCGTCGGACAGCTCGACGCGACCCAGCTGGCCTACCTGCGCACCCGCGGGGTCGACGCCGACCTGGCCCGCCGCATGCTCACTGAGGGCTTCGTCGTGGACCTGCTCGGCGAGATCTCCGACGAGTCCCTCCGCGAGGCCAGCGCCGAGCTGGTGCGCGCCCGCCTCCGGGACGTGCTCGGCGCGGACGCGGCCAACGGGGAGGACGCATGAACGCCGAGCTCGATCTCGTCGCCCAGGTGCGCTCCCAGTTCCCGGGACTCGACCAGGATGTCCACGGAAAGCCTCTGATCTACCTGGATAATGCGGCCAGTTCCCAGATGTGCGTCGCCGCCATCGAGGCGGTCGACCACTTTGCCCGCCACGACCGCTCCAACGTGCACCGCGGCGCCCACGAGCTGGGGCAGCGCGCCACCCAGGCCATGGAGGACGCTCGCGCCGTCGTGCAGCGCTTCATCGGCGCGGCCCACGAGGACGAGATCGTCTTCACCCGGGGCACGACCGACTCCATCAACCTGGTCGCCGGCTCCCTGGGCGCGATGTTCTCCGCGGGCGACGAGGTCGTCATCACGGAGATGGAGCACCACAGCAACATCGTGCCGTGGCAGCTGCTCGCCGCCCGCGCGGGGATCAAGGTCCGGGTCGCTGCGGTGGATGACCGCGGTGTGCTCGATCTGGACGGGCTCATCGGGCTCATCGGCCCCCGCACCCGGCTCGTCAGCGTGGCCCACGTCAGCAACAGCCTGGGCACGGTGAACCCGGTCGGCGAGATCATCGACGCCGCCCACGATCGTGGCGTGCCCGTGCTGCTCGACGGCGCTCAGGCCATCCCCCACGTCCTCGTCGACGTGGCCTCCCTCGACGTCGACCTCTACGCCTTCAGCGGGCACAAGGTCTTCGCGCCCAACGGCATCGGCGTGCTCTACGGCAAGCGCGAGCTGCTGCGCACCATGCCTCCCTACCAGGGCGGCGGCGAGATGATCGACGAGGTGTCCTTCGAGGGCACCACCTTCGCCGAGCCTCCCGCCCGCTTCGAGGCCGGCACGCCGAACGTGTCCGGAATTGTCGGCCTGGGAGCCGCGCTCTCGTGGCTGATGTCTCAGGACCGCGCGGCGCTCGCCGCCCACGAACACGCCCTGGTCGAGGCTGCCGACGCCATGCTCGCCGCCATGCCGGGGATCCGCCGGATCGGCACCGCGCCCGGCAAGCAGGGCGCCTGCAGCTTCGTCATGGAGGGGGTGCCCGGCGCGGACGTCGGCACGCTCCTGGACATGCAGGGCATCGCCGTGCGCACCGGCCACCACTGCACCCAGCCGCTGATGCGTCGCTTCGGCATCGACGGCACCGTGCGCGCCAGCTTCTCCTTCTACAACACCATGGACGAGGTGGAGGCCCTGGAGCGGGGACTCCACAAGGTCCGTCGCATGGTCGGAGGCGCCTGATGGGGCTCCGCACCAGACTCCGCGATCGGGTACGCCAGACCGGCAAGGACCTGCTCGAACGGATCATCGGCGAGGGGGCGCCTCCGGGCACCAACCCGTCGGACGCTGGACCCGCGCACGCGGCCCGCACGTCCGCGTGGCCGCCCGCCGCCATGGGCGAGGTCCACGTCGACGATGGCCCTCCGGTGCACCCGGCGGACGCTGCCGCCTCCGGTGATGTCGCGGCGAACGCCCGTGTCAACGGCGCCGAGCACCCGCCGGCGCCTGCCGAGATCGTGGCGAAGCAGGCCGATTTTTCCGTAGGCTCGTGGGACGTCGACGCCGACGTCGCGCCCGCGCTCAACGGCCACCATCCCGAGCCCGAGCCCGAGCCCGAGGTGATGGTGTCGCCGATGGGGAGCGTGGCCCAGGAGGAGTGGCTGCCGATGCCCAAGCCCGCGGCAGCGCCCGAGCAGGCCCCGGATGAGCCCGAGGTCGAGGCGGAGGTCGAAGGTGCGTCCGCCGAGGCCGTGCCCGACACGATCAACACGTCTGCGGCCGAGGTCGCCGACCTGTCGGATGCCCGGCGCGAGGCGCTCCAGGACGACATCGTCGTGGCCCTCAAGACCGTCTACGACCCGGAGATCCCGGTCGACATCTACGAGCTGGGGCTGATCTACGGAGTGGATGTGCAGGCGGACGGCATGGCGCACATCCAGATGACCCTGACCTCTCCGAACTGCCCGGCTGCCCAGTCCATGCCCAGCGAGGTCGAGACCAAGACCGCCTCGGTGGACGGCGTGCGCGGCGCGGTGGTGGACATCGTGTGGGACCCGCCCTGGGGTCCGGAGCGCATGAGCGAGGCCGCGCGCCTCGAGCTCAACATCGATTTCTAGCGGTTGCAGGTGGGCGCTTGCGGGGTGCGACCGACGGACTCCGCAGCTACGGTGTCGACAGGGCACGGCCTTGGAGACGCAATGCGACACCTCATCCTGCTGGCACTCCTGGTGGGCTGCGACGGCGGCGAGACCGTGTGGACGGAGACGACGAAGACCGACGAGGGCGCCCTGTGCGTGGAAGGCCTGGCTGATGACAGCGCCACCGTCTACATCGACGCCCAGGTCTGCCTGTCGTCTTCCTGCGACCGCAACGCCTCGGGCTCGTGCACCGCGACCCTGGACGGCACCACGATCACGGTGAGCAGCACCTTCAGCTGGGAAGAGGCGAGCGGGATCAACCTCGCCTGTACCGACGACTGCGGCTTCCTCGGCACCTCGTGCACCGTCGGGCCGCTGCCCGCGGGCACCTACACCGTCGTGCACGGCACCAGCAGCGAGGAGATCACCATCCCGACCGACGCCGAGTGCGACGCGCCGTAGCGGGGGATCGCCAGGCCGCGGTGTCCTGAAGGTTCCTTTGCACGACGCGTCGCGGTCGCGGGTAGCGTCGTGGCGGAGGTGATCGTGGTGCGCAGTGCGTGGATCCTGGTCCTGGCCGTGGCCTGTGGCGGCGGGGACGGCGGAGGGCAGGACAGCGATGAGCTGGTGTGGGTCGAGGGCTCCGAGACCGACAAGGGCTGGGCCTGCCTCGACGATATCGATGAGGTCGTGCGGGTCGAGATCGACACCTGCCTGAGCTCGTCGTGCACCACCGACATCGAGGGCAGCTGCACGGTCGAGATGGGCCCGCGGACCATCACCGTGCACAGCACCTTCACCTGGCGCGAGCAGCAGGGCGGCGACTGCACCGACGACTGCGTGGAGGCGTTCACCACCTGCGACCTGCCCGAGCCGCTGTTCCATGGCGCCTACACGCTCGAGTACGCGGGAACCAGCAAGACGGAGCACGTCCCCGGCGACGGCTGGTGCGGCAGCCGCTGATCTGCGTTCTCTCTGAAGGATCTCCCGAGGGGCGGCACCCAGCAGGTGCAGACGGGCGACCTGGGAGGGGCTGATGCGCCTGATCGTGATGGGGTTCTCTCTGGGGCTGGCGACGCCGGCCCTCGCACAGGAGGTCTGCGACAATCCGCTGATCTCCGATCTCGACTGCAACACCATCGAGGACTCGGACGCGCTGACCGACCTCGATGCGCCGTATTGCAGGTCCTACGCCGAACTCCACGGTGAGCGCAGACAGGCTGCGTTCTTCGACTACGCCTCGTTCGGCTGCCGCTATCCCCTGTTCCTGGAGCTCGACGCCGACGGGGACGGGTTCTCGTCCGGCACCTTCGAGGTCGGACCCGAGGGCGAGCCGCCCGATCGGGTGGTGACCCTGTCCTGCGACATGTGCCCGGACGCCTTCGACCCCGATCAGGTCGACTCGGACTGTGACGGCTGGGGGGATGCGTGCGACACCTGTCCCGACGTGCCGAGCGCGCACAACGGCGACCGGGACGGCGATGGCCTCGGCGACGTGTGCGACAACTGCAAGCGGGACCCGAACGTCGACCAGGAAGACGGCGACGGGGACGGCGCCGGCGACGCGTGTGACGTGTGCATCGACGTGCCCGACCCGGACCAGCGCGACAACGACGTCGACGGCGTGGGCGACGCCTGCGACAACTGCCCGGACCTGTTCAACCAGTTCCAGCTCGACAGCGATGGCGACGGCTTCGGCGACATCTGCGACAACTGCGACCGGGTGCCGAACGAGAACCAGGGCGACCGCGACCGGGACGGCGTTGGCGACGCGTGTGACCTGTGCCCCGACATCGCCAACGTGGAGCCGGACGGCAGCCAGGCCGACGCCGATGGAGACGGGATCGGCGACGTCTGCGATCCGTGTCCCGACTCCGCGGCCGACGACTGCAACGACGTGGTCGACACCGACGTGGACGACGATTCCGATCCGAGGATCGACGTGACCAACGCGGGATGCACCTGCAGCGGGACCGGCACGCCCGTCGGCGGCCTCGTCGTGCTGGGCTTGCTGGGCCTGGTCGGGCTGCGGCGGCGGGTCACTCGCTGACGGCGTCGATCCACGCGCGGTGGGCGATCAAGAAGCCATCGGGCTCCCAGTGGCCGCCCTCGAAGAAGCACAGGCGGGTGTCGGCGGCGCAGTCGGGCCAGACCGTGCAGTCGCCAGCTTCGACCGAGCGGTCCATGCACGAAGGATCGTCCTGCAACGCCGTGATCGACTCGATGATCCCCTTGTGGCTGGAGTCCGGATCGTCCTCGGTGCGCACCGGCCAGCGGTCGTCGTCGCGGCCCTGGAGGTGGCGGAAGGGACGCTGGGCCGCGGGGCAGTCCTCGAAGATCCAGTCCTCCATGGCGCCGCCCATGGGCAGGAAGCCGTCGTACACGTCCTCGCCGAGGCAGGCCATGTCGTAGGTCATCGCGCCCCCCTTGGAGAACCCGCCGAGCCAGATGGTGCTGATGTCGTCGCGGTCGCGCAGGGCCCGGGCCACGTCGGCGAGGAAGGCGCGGTCGTCGCGCTGGATGTCGTCCTTGTTGCGTCCGACGCGCCAGTCGTCGCCGGGCTCGCCGCCGCCCTCGGGAAACACCCCGATCATGCGCGCGTCCGTGAGCTCGCGCTGGAGCTCGCCGTTGTAGGCGAGGCCCTCGCCCTCTCCGGCGTAGTGCAGGTGGACGACGGCGGGCACGGGCTCGTCGGGGAGGCCCTCGGGCACGTATACCCAGGCGTTCCAGGCATCGATGGGCATGGCGCTCACGCCGGTGGTGGGTCCGGCGCAGGCGCAGAGCAGCACGAGGGGGGCGAGGCGCATGACCCCAGCATGCCAGGACTCGTCGGGAAGCGGGGTTGTCGGCTGGAAACAGGCTCAGTCCGCGCGTGCGACCGGGCTGGGCGGGAGCGCGTCGACCACGCGGTCACCGAGGCGATCGAGGGCCTTGGCGATCGAGGCCTCCGTGTCGGCCTCCAGCAGCTGCACCATCGCCGCGAGGTGGCGGCGGATCCGCACCTGCTCGGCCCGGCGGGCGCGCTCTTCCTCGGTCAGCTCCCGCTGGACCAGGGGACCGGGCGGGCCGCCGACACCACCCTTGGGGCCGGCGATCCCGGCGGGCTCCGCGGGGGGGGGGAAGCCGGGGACCTGGATGACCGCGACCTCCTCCATCGTGAGCCCGCTGGTCAGCACCCAGTCCACCAGCGGCCCGGAGCGCAGCTCGGCGATGACGACGTCGTTGTCGGCCTGGGCGGTCTCCCGAACCAGGGGCCAGTGGCCGTCGTGGCCGATGAGGAAGGCGACCGCGCAGGGGGTGCCTCGGCTGTCGAGAAACTGGTGGTGGAAGCCCGGCTGGTCGAGCTTCTCGGGGAAGCGACCCCTCGCAGCGTAGCGGCGCAGGGAGCTCAGGCGCTGGGCGCGCTCGGCGCGGAGATACGCGGTCCAGGCCATGCGGCGCACGTCGGCGGTGTCCTCGGGCGACGGGTCGCTGTGGACGCTCGGCGCTGCGGTGGCGGTCGCGTCAGGATCTACGGCAAACGCGGGGTCTACGACAAGCAGCAGGACGAGGACGAGGGTGCGGGTCATGGGGCCTCCGCCTGATGCGGACAGGCCCGGCGACCCGGAGGTTCGCCCGTTGACGAACTTGCTACCGGGTGGCGGCGAGCGTCAGGGTCTCGTCTGCGGGCGGCGCCTCCAGCACCCGATCCCCGAGGCGATCCATCGCCTTGGCGATCGCGGACTCCGTGTCGACCTGCAGCAGGGTCAGGGTGGCGGCCAGGTGACCGCGGATCCGGGCCTGCTCGGCCTGGGCAGCCAGTTGGGACGGGGGCGGCTCGACCGCTGCGATGGCGGGGAACTCGTCGATGGGAAGCTCGGCCTCGAAGCCGGGCTCCTGGATGATCGCGATCTCCTCGATGGTGAAGCCGCTGGTCGCGACCCAGTCGAGCAGCGGCCCGCCTTCGACCTCGGAGAGCACGACGTCGTTGTCGGTCGCCGCGGTCGCTTGCACCAGATCGGCGTGGCCAGCGTGGATGATCATGCTGGCGACGGCACAGGGGGTGCCGTTGGCATCGAGGAACTGGTGGTGCCAGCCAGGCACGCCGGGCTTGCGGGGAAAGGCTCCGGCGTCCGCGTAGGCGGCGAGTCCGGCCAGCCGGGCGGCGCGACGCTCGCGGAGGAGGGATTCCCAGGCAGCGCGATGATCGGCGTTGGGAGGGGTGATCTCCGAGGCGGAGACCAGGGTGCCGGGGAGCTCGGCGCCGGACGCGAGGCCGGGCAGGGCGAGCAGACCGAGGGCGAGAGCGAGGGTGGTGAGGCGGGTCATCGGATCACCTGCATGGAGATGAGGGTGGCGGGGGAAGCGAGGTTCACGCGGTCGCCGAGGCGGTCCATGGCCTTGGCGATGGAGGCCTCGGTGTCGACCTCGATGAGGGTCAGCACGGCGCTCAGGTGGGCGCGGATCCGGGCCTGCTCGGCCTGGTAGGCACGGCGGCGGCTGCCGCGGGCGCCGTCGGCGATTCGGGGGCTCGGCTCGGGCGCCTCGATGGGACGGATGCTCTCGGTGAAGCCGGGA
>CALATR010000782.1 GCA_937891875.1 uncultured Pseudomonadota bacterium
CCCGGAACGGGGCCGCCGTGGCGCTGGTCTGCTCCACCCCCCGCCGGGTCGACAACCTCCGCGAGATGCTCGAGCCCCACGGCGTCTACCCGGTGCCGGCCAGCTCGCCGCGGGACCTGCCCCCCGAGTCGGTGAGCCTGCTGGTCGGCGATCTGCCCCGCGGCTTCCTCGCCCCCACCGCGGGCGCCGTCTTCCTGCCCGACACCGCACTCTTCGGTCAGACCGCCCGCCGCGGCCTCGCCGACCGGGTGCACGCCTTCTTCGACGCAGCGCTCACCAGCGTCAGCCAGATCAAGGAGGGCGAGACGGTCGTGCACAAGCGCCACGGCGTCGGCGTCTACCGCGGCCTCGCCCGCATGACGGTGGCCGGCAGCGAGCAGGATCTGGCCCGCCTCGAGTACCGCGGCGGCGACATCATGTACCTGCCGGTGAGCAAGCTCGGCCAGCTGTCCCGCTACGTGCCCAGCAAGGAAGGCGTCGAGATCAAGCTCGACAAGCTGGGCGGCGCCACCTGGGAGGCGCGCAAGGGCAAGGTCCGCGACTCGCTCTTGTCCATGGCCGACGAGCTCCTGCGGATCACCGCCCGCCGGGAGCTCGCGACCCGGCCTCCGTACCGGCACGGTGGCGACCTGTATCACGCTTTTGTCGCGGCTTTTCCGCATGACGAGACCCCCGACCAGGCGACCGCCATCGACGCGGTCATGGAGGATCTCGACAGCGATGTGCCCATGGACCGGCTGCTCTGCGGCGATGTCGGCTTCGGCAAGACCGAGGTCGCCATGCGCGCCGCCGCCCGGGTCGTCGAGGCCGGTCGCCAGGTCGCGGTGCTGTGCCCGACCACCGTGCTCGCCTACCAGCACGTGCAGACCTTCCGGACCCGCTTCGCCGATCTGCCCGTCAAGGTGGGCCTGCTCTGCCGGTTCAACACCCCGGCCGAGGCGGCGCAGGTCAAAGACGATCTCCGCAAGGGCGAGCTCGACATCGTGGTGGGCACGACGGCGCTGCTCGGTCGCGGCGTGCGCTACGAGGATCTCGGCCTGCTGGTCATCGACGAGGAGCACCGCTTCGGGGTCAAGCAGAAGGAGCGGCTGAAGAAGATGCGCGCCGAGGTCGACGTGCTCGCCATGTCCGCGACGCCGATCCCGCGCACCCTGCAGATGGGCCTCTCCGGCATCCGCGACATGTCCATCATGGCGACCCCGCCCCAGGACCGCCTCGCCGTGCGGACCAGCGTCGCCCAGCTCAAGAAGACCCGGGTCCGCGACGCGCTCCTGCACGAGCTGGAGCGCGGAGGACAGTCGTTCTTCGTCCACAATCGCGTCGAGACCATCGAGCGGATGGCCGAGCGCCTGCGCGAGTGGGTGCCCGAGGCGCGCATCGAGGTCGCCCACGGCCAGATGGACGAGCGCAAGCTCGAAGACGTGCTGGTCCGCTTCACCCGTCACGAGTTCGACGTGCTGCTGTGCACGGCGATCATGGAGGCGGGCATCGACCTGCCCAACGTCAACACCATGCTGGTCAACCGCGCGGACCAGTTCGGCCTGGCCCAGCTCTACCAGCTGCGCGGGCGGGTCGGCCGGGGCAGCGTGCGCGCCCAGTGCCTGCTCCTGCTCCCGGAGTCGGCGACCCAGGACGCTCGGCGGCGGGTGCAGGTCATGGTCGAGCACGCCGGCCTTGGCGCGGGATTCCAGGTTGCAGCGGCCGATCTGGAGATGCGCGGCGCGGGCAACCTGGTCGGCAAGGCCCAGTCCGGCAACATCGACGCGGTCGGCTACGAGGTCTGGCTGGAGCTGCTGGAGGAGGCGGTGCACCGCGCCCGCGGCGAGCTGGACGCGACCCGGGTCGAGACCGAGGTGGAGGTGCCGGTCCCGGCGTTCATCCCCGAGAACATGGTGCCCGACGTGCAGGAGCGCCTGCAGTGGTACCGCAGGCTCTCCTCCGCCCAGACCCCCGGCGCGGTCGACCAGGTGCTGGAGGACCTCGAGATGGAGCGCGGCGACCTGCCGCCCGAGGTCGACAACCTCGCGGGGCTCATGATCCTCCAGCTCCACGGCCGCGAGCTGGGCCTCATCCGAGTCGCCTGGCTCAAGGTCCGCGCGGTCATCGAGCTGCACGCGGCCAGCAAGGCCCACGCCGCCCTCGATCGCATGACCACGAACATGCCCAAGCGCTTCAAGGTCGTGCCCGCCGCCGACGGCGTGCCCACCCGCCTCGAGGTGCGCTTCACCCCCCAGGAGGCCGAGCGGCCGTACCGCTTCCTGCGCTGGGTCGTGAGTCAGTTGCGCAGGTAGAAGCTTCGGTTCAGCGCGGCTCGCTGTTGCGCAGGATCCGGGCGTACGCGGCCGGGTCGGCCCAGGAGCTATTGGTCATGAACACGTAGCAGCGGCCCTCGTCGGGGTAGATGAGGATCGCGGTGCGCGTGCCCTCTTGGGCGCCGGTGTGGCTGATGACCCGGGCGCCCTCGCTGCCGCCGACGCCGAAGCCCAGGCCGTAGGACGTGGCCGGGGGCTGGGCGGCCCAGAGCTGGTCGTCGCGGGTGCCCGGGCGCACGATGACGTCGCCGAGCAGGCCGGCGCAGTAGCGGCCGAGGTCCTCCACGGAGGAGGTGAACCCACCGCCAGCGAGCTTCCAGCTCACGTCGTTGTCCCCGTCCAGCACGACGTCCTCGTCGGCCATGCGGTAGTGGGCCACCCGGTCGGGCGCGTGGTCCCAGTGCCAGTCGGGCTGCAGGGTCGTGATGTCGAGCGGGCCGCTGATCCGCTCCTCGACGAGCGCGCCGAGATCCTCGCCGGAAGCCTCCTCGATGTGCACCCCGGCCAGGTTCAGGCCGAACGTCGTGTAGCTGTACGCGCTGCCCGGCACGGCCACGTAGGGGTGGTCCCAGAAGTACTCGAGCGCCCAGGCCATGCCGGTGTTGGTCTCGGGCGTGTTGGCCATCACCTGCGGCGGCCGGGCGTCGGCGACGCCGTTGGTGTAGTGCTGGACGCCCGCGGTGTGGGACAGGAGCATGCGCAGGGTGACCGGCGGGGCGTCGTCGGGCAGGGGCTGGGCGCAGTCGTCCGCCTGGCAGCCGGCTGGCAGGTACGTCCCGGGCACGGGCCACTCGGTGAGGGTGTCGCTGACGACGTCGTCGAAGGAGAGCGCGCCGTCGTCGACCAGGGTGGCGGCCGCGGTGGCGGTGAGCCCCTTGGACAGGCTGGCCCAGCGGAAGCGGTGCACGGACGGGTCGACGGCGATGCCCTGCTCGCGGTCGGCATCGCCGAAGCCCTCCATCCACACGATGCTCTGGTCCTCGACGATGGCCGCGGCGGCGCCCACCAGGCGGTCGGCGTCGAAGCGGGTGGTGACGGCGTCGGTGACCTCGGGCCAGTCCTGCAGGTCGAGCTGCACATACGGGATGACCTCGCCAGAGACATCCAGCTCGAACGCCTCTTTTCCCTTGCGGCCGTGGCGGATGACCACCGTGCCCGAGACCTCGCCGGA
>CALATR010000783.1 GCA_937891875.1 uncultured Pseudomonadota bacterium
CTGCAGAGCCCGCCGCCCATCCCGAAGGAGCCGGTCGTGCTCCAGACCAAGGTGAACGTGGAGGACGTGAAGGGCTGCAACCGCTGCGCGATGGACACCCGGGTGCACGTGCGCGACAACCCCGGTGTCAAGCAGGTCCACATCGACATCGCCACCGGAGACGTCACGGTCACCCACTTCGAGGACCAGCTCACCGCGGTCGTGCTGAAGCAGTCGCTCGAGGACCAGGGTCACAAGGTGACGGTCGTCTCGTCCGAGCCGTACGTGGAGCCGGTCGAGCCCGAAGTGCCGGCGGCGGAGGGGAAGGACGAGTCCGGTGAGGCCGCCTCGGAGGGCACGACCGAGGGCGAGCCGGCGCCGGACGAGGGCGTGGCGCTCGAGTAGGGCTACATCACCACGTGCTCGTCCGGGTGGGACTCGGGCGTGGTCGCGGGGGGAAGCTCGTCGTCGATGGCGGCGCGCAGGTCACGCTCGATGGTCAGGGACAGCGCGGTCATGGGCGTGTCCATGAAGCGGTTCTCGAACGGGTCCTCGATGATCCGTCCGCTGCCCTCGAGGAGCACGAAGAGCAGCGCGACCACGGTGGCGACCGGCACGGTCATCCACCCCAGGCTGGCGACGAGGCCGAACGGCAGGAGCAGGCCGTAGACGAGGACGAAGATCCTGGGGATCTCGTCGTACTGGCGGGGCACGGGGGTGTTCTTGATGCGCTCGCACTTGCCCTGGATGTCGGACATGCGGGTCAGCATGCGATCCATGTCCAGGTGGCGGAAGTGCTCGATGAAACCGAGCTTTCGGAGCTGTGCCACCCGGCGGCCCTGGTGGATGATGAGGGCGGTGATCACGTTGGGCACGGACTCGTAGCGGGCGCGCTCCCCGTCGGGGAGCATGGGGGCGATGCGGTCGAGCAGGCCCTTCTGGCGGCGCAGGTGCATGCCCAGGCCCCAGACGATGGCCGCCTGGCGCAGGACCAGCTCGCGGCGGACGGCGTGGACCTCGGCTTCGGAGGTGCCGGGGGGGCAGTCGTCGAGGCTGACCCAGCTGACCACCTGCCGCGCCCAGGAGCGGGAGTCGTTGACCAGCGCACCCCAGATCTTCCGCGCTTCCCACCACCGGTCGTACGCGCTGTTGTTCCGGAACGCCAGGAAGATGGCGAGGGCGGAGCCCAGGGCGGAGATGGCGCCGAAGGGGATGCCGTCGTCCCCGGCGAGCACGATGTTGTGGGTGAACCAGTCGTAGTCGTCGGGGAGACCCCAGATCTCGGGGGTCTGC
>CALATR010000784.1 GCA_937891875.1 uncultured Pseudomonadota bacterium
CGGGGCTTGGCCTCGGTGGCGACGTAGCCGTAGAGCGTGGGCACGTCGCTGGCGGACAGGCCCTCCAGGATCGGGCTGCGCATCTTGTCGACCGGCCGGAACGGGTCCTCGATGAGGAAGCTGCGGGACGCGAGCAGCGTCTCCCGCGTGAAGATCGCCGGGATGCTCTTCGCGTCGGTGACCAGGTAGTACTGGCCGCCGCCCCAGCGAGCGAGGTCCTCCATGGTGGCCCGGTCGGCGTCGCTGCCGAAAGCCAGCGTGGAAACCGTGATCTTCTTCTTGACCGCGCCCTCGAGCAGGGGCTGGAAGGCGGCGCCGGCGGTGATGCCGTCGGACAGCACGACCACGTGCTTCAGGGCGGCGTCGGACGCGTCCAGCGCCTTGATGGACTCGTCGATGGCCGGGTAGATGTCGGTACCGCCGCCCGGACGCAGGGTGGCGATGGTGTCCTGCACGGCGTCCTTGTTGTGCAGGTCCTGCAGGCGCACCACCCAGGTGGCGGCGTGGTCGAAGCCGACGACGCCGATCATGTCGCGCTCGTTGAGCAGCTCCGACGACAGGATGGCCGCTTCCTTGGCCATGCCCAGCTTGCTCCCGGCGCCGCCGCCCATGGAGCAGGACTTGTCGATGGCGAAGACCATGGCGAGCTTGGGGAAGCGCGTCTTGTCCTCGAGGTCCATGTTGACCGGCAGGGCCCGCTCGACGGGGGTCTGGTAGTAGCCGCCGACGCCGAACGTCTCCTCGGAGCCCAGCATGGCGAGCCCGCGGCCGAGGTCGCGCACGTAGGCCTCGATCGCCTCCTGCTGGCGCTGGGTCAGCTGGTAGGCGGGCACGTCGGACAGGATGATCGCGGCCCAGGGGCGCAGGCCGGTGAGTCCGGACGGCACGTCCTCGGGCTTCTTGACGTCGACGCCGAGGCCCTCCTCGCGCAGCGCGCGCACCAGGTGGTTCACGGTGGCGGGGTTGCGGTCGACGATGAGCACCCGGGGCTTGCCCGTGACCTGGATCGACGCCATCGCCTCGTTGTTCTGGGGGACGGTGTCGGCGGTGGCGTCGGCCACGTCCAGGGTCGCGCGGTAGCGGTACAGGCCGGGCCCGCCCGCGTGCTCGAGCATGGTGAAGACGCCCGCCTCGCCGGGCTCAAGCACGACCTCGCGCTCCCCCAGGTAGGTCTCGTTGCGGTAGATCCGCAGGGTGCCGCTGGTGCTGGTGTTCGAGCGGGTGACGACGCGGAGCTCGTAGGGAGCACCCTCGTCGACCTTGGGCGGCAGCAGGACCTCCTCGACCAGCACCTCGGGGCCGGTCATGCGCGGAAGCGTGACCGTGCCGATCTGCAGGTCGTCGCCCGCGGTGAGCAGGACCTGGGCGGCCGCGTCCCCGCGGGTCTCCTCGCCGTCCGAGAGCAGGATGATCCGACGCGCCTTGTCCGCCGGGAGAATGGCGCTCGCAAGCCGAATTCCCGCCGACAGATCGCTGTGGTGCGGCGAGGGCTGGGACTCCAGGCGGGCGATCTGCAGGGTCTCCCGCGGCGCCGCCTCGACCATCGCGGTGCCGCCGAAGACGACCACGCCCGCGGCGTCCTCGGGCCCCTGGTGCTTCAGGGCCTCGTCGATGAACGCCATCGCCTTGTCCCGGCCGTCCGTGCCCACGGACGCGCTGTCGTCGACCACGAAGACCACGCCCAGGCTGTCGATGGGCAGGCGGATGGTGGTGCCGGCCAGGGCGAGCACGAGGATCAGCAGCAGCAGGGTCCGGGCGGCGGTGGCGACGATCCAGCGCCAGCGGTTCATCGTCCGCCGACCGAAGTACACGGCGAGGCCGACGGCGACGAGACCGAGGGGGAGCAGCCACAGGTAGATGGGCTGGTCGAAGGCGATGGTGCCGAAGGGAGTCGGGATCATGTCGTCCGCCTCCGGGACCACACGAACCACTCGATGCCCAGCACGACCAGGCCGAGCAGCAGGACGTAGCGCCAGATCTCGGTGGGTCCACCCACGGTCGCGGCGCGTGGCGTGGCGCCAGCGCGGGCGGCGGCGCCGATGTCGAGGGCGGCGGGGGGCAGCAGGCCGGACTCCTCGGCGGCCTGCAGGTTGACCGCGAAGCGAGCGCGACCGTCGCCGAAGCGCACCTTGTAGACGCCCAGGTGGGTCGTGTCCTGGACCCGGAGCAGGCGGTCGGAGACGGACAGGCGGGGGGCCTCTTCGGTGGGGCCCTCGACGACGACCTGCTCGGCAAGATTTATGGCAACCTGCGCGCGACCCTTGCGAACAAGGCGCTCGACTGTCTGCAGGCGATGAAGTCGTGGGACCTCAGGAAAATCATCGTACAGGTCAAAATGCGTCACAATCTTGTGAGCCCATCTGAAGTCGCCCTTCTCAGACACGATTAGGTTGATGGCC
>CALATR010000785.1 GCA_937891875.1 uncultured Pseudomonadota bacterium
ACCGAAGGCGAGCACCGCCTCGTCCGAGTACTCGAGCAGATCGTCGAGCTCCTCGACGTCATCGTCGTCGGAGAGCACGGACGTCATCTCGTCCGGATCCAGCGTGTCGACCAGGGAGAGCGCCTCGTCGAAGAGGCTGCTCAGGAGCTGGCGATCCGGGACTTCGACGGGAGTGGAGTGCTCGGTGTTCACGGTGCACCTTCTCGGGTCTTCCGCCGACGGATGCCGGCTTGCGGAAGTTGGGCCTGTTCTGTGGGTCGGCGAGCGGGGCATGAGCTTGAGGGCTTTCTTCAATCGGACGTTCGAATTCCCCGGGTGGGAAGCACGGGCCAGCGTCGAACATACAATCCGTACCTGTTCAGGATCATTTCATGACCATGGCTCGTAAGAAGGCTTTGGCAGACTTCTTCAGGGAGACCGTGTCGTATCCACCCTCCAGGACGGAGACCGTGGGTGCGACGGCGCGGAGCTGTTCTGCGAGCCAGCCGAAGTCGGCAGACTGCAGGCTTGCGGTGGAGACCGGATCCGCTGCGTGCGCGTCGAAGCCAGCGGAGAGGAGGAGCACGTCCGGGGCGAAGTCCTGCAGCCGAGGGAGCACCTTCTGGGCGAAGATCGCCCGGAACGCTGCACTGTCGGTGCGCGGCGCCAGGCCGATGTTCACCACGTTGGGGGCGCCGGGCGGCTGGCGACCGGTGAGCGGGTAGAGCAGCTCCTCGTGCACGGAGATGAAGAGCACGCCCGGCTCCCCGGAGAGGGCGTCCTGGGTGCCGTTGCCCTGGTGCACGTCGAAGTCGAGCACCGCGACCCGCTCCGCACCCGCGCGGTAGCGGGCGTGCAGAGCCGCGATGGCGACGCTCGAGAACAGGCAGAAGCCCATCGGTCGGGTGCGGCTGGCGTGGTGACCGGGCGGACGGGTGGCGACGAAGACGTGATCGGCGTGCCCGGCGAGCACCAGGTCCACCCCGGCGACCGCGCCTCCCACCCCGCGCAGGGCGGCGTCCACGGAGCCGGGACCCGCGTCGGTGTCGCGGTCCAGGGCTGCGGCGTCGGCGGTGCGGGCGCGGAGCACGTCGACGTGGTCGTCCGGGTGGACCAGGGCGACGGTTCGCTCGTCGGCGCGGGGGGCCCCGAGCATCGTGAGGTCCAGCTCCCGGGCGGCGTCGAGCACGGCCTGCAGCCGCTCCGGCTGGTCGGGGTGATCCGGAGACACCGGGTGCAGCAGGCACTCGGGATGGGACAGCACGACCACCCCCAGGTGGCGCGGGGCCTCCCCGTGGTCGGCGGCCCAGTCCTCGGCGGACAGGGCGAAGCGCTCGTGGTCTCGGCGGAAGCCGTAGCGCTGGAAGCCCAGTCGCGTGAAGAGGGCGCGGGAAGCGCGGTTTCGGCTCTCGATCCGCGCCTCCACCAGCTGGCAGCGCTCGACCTCGAACACGTGGCGCAGCGCGGCTCGCGCGGCCTCGGTGGCGAGCCCCCGACCCCAGGCGGACCGACGCAGCCAGACCTCCATCTCCAGCGCCCGCTCCTCCTCCCACAGCGGGTTGTCCAGGATGACCTCGCCCTGCAGGCGATCGCCCTCCCAGATGAAGTAGACCGGGTTGTGGAGGTCGTCGAAGCGCAGGTTGGCCACCGTCGCCCGGTCGCCCATGTCCTCGGGATCGGCGAAGCGCTGCAGCAGCTGCGCCCACTGGAACCAGCCGGCGAGCTCCTTCAGGGACTCTGCGATCGCCTCTGCGACCGCGGGGGCGTCCTCGCGACGGGGCCTCCGCAACACGAGGCGATCGGCGGCGATGTGCTCCGGGAGCAGCAACCAGGCCTCCTGGTGGACTGTAGCCTCGGATCCATCGGCGCGTCGGCCACCCGCTGGATAGAAAGCCTGCTCGTCTGGAGCCCCGATGAACGCCCGCGCCTTCGACCCCGACAGCCCCAAGGTCCGCAAGCTCCGGGAGCAGGTCACGAGCCCGCTCAAGCTCGCCCTGTTCATGGGCATGAAGCTGCCGCTGGGCCTGCTCGCCGGGCTGAAGGTCACCCATGTGGACGCCGAGTCCTGCTCGGTCACCGTGCGCTACCGCTGGATGACGACGAACCCGTTCCGCAGCACCTACTTTGCCGCTCTGGCCATGGCGGCGGAGATGTCGACCGGCACCCTGGGCCTGTCGCTGGTCCAGGCCGCCCCCGAGCCCGTCAGCATCCTCATCGTCGGCATGACCGGGTCCTTCGTGAAGAAGGCGACCGACGTCACCACCTTCACCTGCGCCGACGGCCAGAAGATCCAGGACGCGGTCATGGAGGCGCTCGCGACCGGCGAGGGCGTGACCGTCGAGACCGAGACCATCGGCCTCAACAAGGCGGGCGACGAGGTGGCGCGCTTCACGTTCACCTGGAGCTTCAAGAAGAAGACGAAGCGCTGACGCACAGCGCCCCCGCGCGGACGGACCACGCGGGGGCGGGAGTTCAGGCGTCGATCATCTTGAAGACGCCGTCGCCCAGGTTGCCGGGGGCGACCACGACCAGCTTGTCGATCTTGTCGGCGAGTTCGGCCATGGCCTCCAGCTCCTTCAGACGCAGCAGGACCGGGTTGCCGGCCAGCACCTTGGCGGTGTTGGCCTGCTGCCGGGTCGCGGCGACCTCCTCCCGACGACGGATGGCCAGGGCCTCCGCCTCCTTCCGGGCGATGGCGACGCGGTTGACGATCGCCTTCACCTCGGCCGAGAGGGTGACGTCCTTGACCGCAGCACGCTCGATCGCCAGGCCGACCTGGGCCAGGTGGGTCCGGGCCCGCTCGGTCAGGGCGGTCGACAGGGTCTCGCGGTCCTGGAACAGCTCGTCGAGGGTACGCTCGGCGACCACCTCGCGCAGGGCGAGCTGCACGGCGTGGTAGAGGTCCTGCTCGGCGCGCGGCTCGCTGACCCGGACGCACGCGTCGCTCACCCGGTAGCTGACGCTGGGACGCAGCCGGACCGGGATCTGGTCGTGGGTGACCACGTCCTGGACTGCCAGCTCGACGAACTGCAGCGACAGCGGCACGGGGGAGAACGACCACGGGCCGCCGGTGAACGCCCGGTACCGACCGGGAGACAGCAGCTTGACCGCCGAGTTCTCGTTCAGGAGCACCTGACCGAGCTCGCGGGAGCTGCGCACCTCGACGAAGCCGGACTGGCCGGCGAGGCTGTCTCCGACGGACAGGACCACCGGCTCCGCGAACGCGTCGTGGCGAACCAGACGCACCGCGGCGACGTGGGTCCAGACGCGGTAGCGACCGGGGCCCAGCAGCCGGATCAGCCGCTCGTCGACGAAGATGGCGACCCGCTCGTTGGCGGCGACCTCGAGCTCCTCGGCGCCCTCGAGTGCGGTCGGCACGACATCGCCGGGCAGGATGAGCTGCACGATCGCGGTCGTGTCGATGGACTCGAAGGTGTGGAGGCCGAACAGGGTCCACACGACGTGCTTGCCGGGGCCGTAGAGGCGGCGGAAGCGACCGTCGACGATGTGGGCGACACGCTCGTGGTTGGCGACGTGGAGGACTCGGATCATGGTGCACCTCCCTGCGGTGCGGCTGTGGAGCGGGGCTCCGGGACGGGGTGTGGGGTTCGGTGGGGGCCTCGGCGTCGGCGACACCCGCCGCACACCACCCCCGCTCCCGCGATGGCCTTGCTGGCGGGCTCACCCCGGGGGGTGGCACAGGCCGCGCGGCGATCGGGGCTCGGGTGGCTCGCTTCGGCGTCGACCACGTCGGGGACGGTGTCCTCTCGGTGGGGTCGGCCTCGGCTCGCCCGGCGGTGGGCGACGGGGTCGCGTCTTGGGGTGCTTCAGTCTTTTCAGGACTGTGGGGCTGACGATCGGAGTCGAACCGACGACACCAGAGGGTGAGTCCGGCGCTCTACCAGGCTGAGCTACGTCTGCTTCCAGCTCCCCGACGACGACGACACGTGGGACGGTCACGAGCAGAGCCCGGACGCGCCACTCTCGGTCGGCCTGGATGGATGCCTATAGAACTTTCTGGGTCGATCCGGGGGAGGAGTGGAGCGCCCGCGAAGCGTCACTCGAGGCGATGGTGGCCGAAGGCCGGTAGTGCCGCACCGCTCGGTTCCCGCCTCACGGTCGCGTAGCCGAGGTCGTCGTCGACTACGCCGCTCTCAGCGCCCCCATCGTCAGGCGACCTGCTCCTCGGGCGGTGGAAGGCGCCGGAACGCGATCCAGAGCATCACGTCGTAGGTGATCTTGAGGCCCGCCGCCAGCACGAGCGGGACGACCAGGGAGTACCTTGCCATCAGGAGCCCCGCGAACACGGGCGCCATGGCCCACCCCACGATGCGGACGAGGTTCGTGACCCCGGCCGCGACGGTGCGCTCCTCTGGCCGGACCATCGCCATGACGTAGGAGGTGCGCGTCGGCACGTCCATCTCGACGAGGCCCTCCCGCAACAGGAAGAGGACCGCCGCGACGGGGAAGTTCGGCGCGAATGCGACGGTGACCAGAAGGATGCTCGACGGGATGTGGGTGAAGACCATCGTGTTCACGAGCCCGATCCGACGCGCGAGCCAGGCGGCGCCGAGGTGCGACAGCGCGTTGGCGACGCGCGCCGCGCCGAAGAGCAGGGCGATCGTGCCGGCTCCCACACCAAACCGTTCGAAGAAGAAGTACGACACGAGCGAAGCCGTGAGGAAGCCACCACCCAGCGCGTCGACGAAGAACAGGGCGCTGATGCGGACGAGCACCTGCCGGCTCCGCGGGTCGAGGGCCCGCGCGCGGCCGAGCCCTCGACCTCCTCGGACAGACCCGCGTACAGAAGAGCGGCCGCTCCCATCAACGCACCGTGCAGGACCAGGACGCCCTCCCACGCCGAATCCTCGGCGACGCCCACGACCAGCATGATCGCCGGAAGGCCCGCCAGCAGCGAGCCCGCGAAGGCACCGGCATCCTGGACCAGGTGGTAGATCGCGAATGCCCGGGTGCGTGCGCTGTCCGTGGTCGTGGCGGGGAGCGCCGCCTGCTCGACGACACTCGCCGCTCCGCGGTCACGCCCCATCCCGTTGAGCATCCCGACACCCGCGGCGAGGGCGAGCCAGGCGGCGCCCGACGCGACCGTGGCGGCGATCGAGCCGACCACTCCGAGCAGCGCCACGGCGATCAGCGCACGCCGCCGCCCGACGAGGTGGCCGCCGAAGGTGACCAGCACCGTGGCGCCGACCTGCCCGGCGAGCCCGGCGGACACGATGGCGCCGATCTGGTCGGGGCTGAGGCCGAGGGTGGCGAGGTACACCCCCATGGAGATCCCCATCATCCCCGTGGCGACCGCGCGAACGCCGCCCCCGGCGACCAGGCGGGCCCGGTCGTTCATCCGAGCCCCTGCCCACCCGTCGCCCGCCCGACCCGCTCGACGAATGCGGTAGCGGGCCTGGCGCGAAGCTCGGCCATCGGACCCTCCTGGACGACGAGCCCGCCCTCCATCACGGCCACGCGCCTCGCGAGCGCCGTGGCCTCGGCCGGGTCGTGCGTCACGTACAGCGCGGTCGCGCCGCGCTCCCGGAGCAGTGCCTGAAGCAGGGCGAGCACGTCCTGCTTGAGCACGATGTCGAGGCTGGCGAGCGGCTCGTCGAGCAGCACGGCGACCGGGTCGAGCACCAATGCCCGCGCGATGGCGACCCGCTGCCGCT
>CALATR010000786.1 GCA_937891875.1 uncultured Pseudomonadota bacterium
CACGCGAGCCCGGCGCCGCCGGACGCCGCGGCCGCCCGGGCGGCGAGGCCCGGGGCGACCACGGTCTCGGGAGTGGCCGGGGTGCGGCTGCTGACGAGGCCGCGGCCCGCCGTGGTCGCCGCGACCTGGGCCAGCGACGGAGGCGCTCCGGACTCGGACTCGGCCGCGGGGGCGTGGGGCAGGCTCGGGGAGACCGGCAGCGGCGGGGGGAGGGCGCCGATGCCGACCTCGGTGGTCGGGTCGTCGGCGCGGCCTTCGATCGCGCGCTGGAGGATGTCGCGGAAGATGCTGACGCTGTCGTAGCGATCCTGCGGCCGCATGGACGTCGCTCGCTCGACCAGGTGCAGCAGGGCCGGGTCGATGTCGGGGATCTGGGGCTGCCGGCCGCCGAGGGCCGCCCAGAGCAGGGCACCGAGGCTGTAGACGTCGGCGCGGGCGTCGATGGGGCCGGGCTGGAAGACCTCCGGCGCGGTCGAGCGCGGGTCCAGCGGGATGGCGAGGCGGGGGGCCGCCTGGCGGATGGCGTCGATGAGGCCGAGGTCGGTGATGGTGACCTTGGGCACGACGCTGTCGAGGTCCTCGGGGAGCACGTGCACCACGCTCGGCGACAGGCCCAGGTGGAACAGGCCCGCGTCGTGGGCGTGCTCCATCATCTGCGCCACCCGGTCGACCAGGGAGACCGCCTGGTGGGGGTCCAGCGCCTTGCGTGCGCCGAGGATGTCCTCGAGGGTGGAGCTCGCGACCCGCTCCATGACGATGACCATGCTGGGTGCGCGCACGATCTCTTCACCAAAGTGCCCGATCAACCTGGCGTTTACCGGGTGGTCGAACTTGCGGACCCGGTCGAGCACCTTGGACAGGCGGTAGATGCCGTGGGGGTCGGAGCTGCGGCCGGTCTCGAGCGGTACCAGCACCTTGACTGCCAGGCGGCGGCGCTCCACCGCGTCCAGCGCGACGACCGTGGCACCCAGCGCGTCATTGCCCAGGTGATGCAGCACCTGCAGCCGCTCCGCGAGCACGAGGCCCGGGGGCAACGGGAGCCTCTCCGCCGGGATCACCGGGGGGTGGCGGCTCAAGAGGGTGGTGTCGTGGTCGACGGTCAACAGGGCCATCCGCTCGAGGACTCGGACATCCCAGCATACTCCCTCAGCGGCTGCGTTGCCTGCCGGGGGGCGCGCCGCCAGCGGCCGTCAATCGACGGGAGACTGGTCCTTGCACACCCAGCCGGCGGTCTGCAGCGATCGGTACAGCTCCTTGTCTCCCTGGGTGAAGCGGAACGTGTAGTCGGTGAACCACGTCCCGCGGATCTTGCGGTGCCTCGTGCACTTTGCGTAGAGGTGGACGTCGGGCCCGATGACGCCCAGCGCCCCGAAGCGCACCTCCTTCATGTGGGTACCGAAGCCCGACCAGCCCGCGTCCGCGGTCAGCCCCAGCACGTAGACGGCGTGGATCGAGCCCAGGGTGCCGGTCGCCTGGATCATGGCTGCACCCGGCACGTGCTTGGGATGGGACGGACGGACGATCTGGTCCTCCACCAGCGCCCCCAGGTCCGTGGTGTGCATGACCGCCTCGATCACGTGCTCCTCGGGATCGATGCGCAGGACGTCGTGCACGAAGGAGCTGCGGGGGGCGTACAGGCGATGCAGGTCGAAGTCGGCGGGCAGCGGCATGGCGGTCTCCGAGCGGCGGACTCTAGCCCCTCAACACCCACCGGCACGGATGCAAGTCAGATGCAAGTCGCCGAGCCACAATGTCTGGCCTCCGCATGCGTCATCCTCGGCGCACCGTGGAGCTGTCTCCCGGGCCTTGGAGGATGTGATGAAGACCGCGATGTGGATGTCTGCCCTGGTGATGCTCGCCGCCCCCGCGCTGACCGTGTCGGCCTCTGCCGATCCCGGTGCTGACCTGCTCGGCGAGGTCGACCTGCGCGACGCGAAGGACTGGGATCTGGTGCGCCTGCCCCCGTGCGGACGCTCCGGGAACACGCCGGTGACGAAGCTCGGCGTGCGCGTCACCAAGCACCCCGCCGAGATCGACCGGCTCGAGGTCACCTACTACAACGGCCAGGAGCAGGAGCTGAGCGTGCGCCACCGCTTCGCGCCGGGCTCCGAGAGCCGCTGGATCGACCTGTCGGGCGACGCCCGCTGCATCCGCACCATCCGCATCGTCGGCGACACCGAGTCGTTGGGCTGGCGTCCCGGCAAGCAGGCCCACGTCGCCTTCTACGGCAAGGGTCCGGGCGCGGGCCCGGTCCGCACGGTCACCACCGCCAACGCCGAGCTGGGTCGCCTGGGCAGCGTGCGCCTCACCGACGCCAAGGACTGGGACGCCCTGGTCCTGCCGGCGTGCGCAGGCAGTCGCAACGAGCCGGTCAACAGCCTCAAGGTCCGGGTGAACGACCACCACGCTCAGATCGACCGGCTGGTCGTGACCTACCAGAACGGCGGCAAGGAGGAGATCCAGCTGCGCAAGCGCTTCGCGCCGGGCTCCGAGTCCATCTGGCACGACCTGCGCGGTCCGGCCCGCTGCATCGCGTCCATCCGCGTCGTCGGGGACACGGACTCCATCGGCTGGCGTCCGGGCAAGCAGGCCGAGGTCGTGTTCTGGGGCAAGGCTCGCTAGCTTCGTGCAACAGAGGCTGGATTTCATGGAACCGACCGCCTAGTTGAAGGTCGTTGGGATCTTCGAGGGAGGGTGGTCCATGAAGCGTGTGCTCTTGAGCCTGGCCGTGCTGGCCGCTGCGTCCGTGATCAGCGCCGATGCGTCGCTCGACGCGACCAGCAAGGCCGAGCGCCGCGGTCGCAGCCTCTTCGTGCACCAGTGGACCGCAGGTGATCGCCTGGCGTCTGGCGATGGTCTGGGACCCAGGTACAACGCCGATTCCTGCGTTGCGTGTCACAACCAGGGTGGCCTGGGCGGGGGCGGCGGCATCGAGGCCAACGTGCTCCGCATCGCCGCTCCGGGCGGTGAGGCCGACGTGCTGCACCACCACGGGGTGTCCGACGGCTACGCCGCCTGGCGTCAGCAGAAGGTGCTCGAGGCCATGCCCGGCAACTCCCGCAACATCGGCTCGGCCGAGCGGCGCAACACCCCCGCCCTGTTCGGCG
Source organism: uncultured Pseudomonadota bacterium (assembly GCA_937891875.1). Taxonomy (GTDB): domain Bacteria; phylum Myxococcota_A; class UBA796; order UBA796; genus REDI01. The sequence goes on from CALATR010000786.1 coordinate 3,108, forward strand.
CGGGCGTCATCGACGCCATTCCGGACGAGGTCATCGCCGCCAACGCCCGCTCTGCCCCCAGCTCCGTGCGGGGCAAGGTCAACCTGGACGAGGACGGCAGGGTGCTGCGCTTCGGCTGGAAGGGCGACATCGCCAGCCTCGAGGACTTCGTGGAGCAGGCCTGCGCGATGGAGCTGGGCCTGGGCACGGTCAACCACCCGGCGCCGAAGAGCCCCTTCGAGCAGGGTGACGAGACCGAGTCCGCGGTGGACATGACGCCCGAGCAGGTGGTGGACCTGGTGGCCTTCGTCTCGTCGCTCCCGGCGCCGGAGTCCAAGGTGGGCCACCCGGGCAAGGAGCACTTCGACGAGGTGGGCTGCAACAGCTGCCACACCCAGGATCTCGGGCCGGCCAAGGGCGTGTTCAGCGATCTGGCGGTGCACGACATGGGCGCCGCACTCGCCGGTCGGGGCGGAGCCTACGGGCGCTCGACGCCGGCCATCGCCGCCAACGACAACGCCTGGCGCACCCCGCCCCTGTGGGGCGTCGCCTCGTCCGCGCCGTACATGCACGACGGCCGCGCCCGCGACCTGTACGAGGCCATCCGCCTGCACGGTGGCCAGGCCGAGCAGTCGGCCCGCGCGTTCGGCGCGCTGCCGGCCGAGAAGCAGCGTGAGCTGCAGGCCTTCCTGCTGACCCTGGAGGCTCCGCGTGTGGAGTAGGGCGCTGCTGCCGTCGATCATCGTTCTCGCGTCGTCCGCCCTGCTCGCCGCGCCCGCCTCGGCGGGACGCTCCGCCGAGGCCGCACCCGCGCCCATGGCCATGTGCGACGAGGCCTGGCTCGACCGCTACAACGAGCGCACCTCCGAGCGCTACCAGGGCACGGTCGTGCAGCCCGAGGCGCTCATCGCGGCCCTGGCGACCGCCGTGGTCGAGCGGGGTGGCAACATCACCCTGCGCAGGGAGCGCGGCGACAATCACGAGCTGCACTTCCAGCTGACCGAGCCCTTCGACGTGGTCGCGATCATCGAGCCGTTCGAGCCCAGCTGGACCAACCGGGAGAGCTCGATGAGCTCCCTGCAGCTGGAGAACCACTGCGATCAGCTGGTCACCGCCCAGCGGGTCGCCGAGCGCCTGTCCACCTGGATGGCCGAGACGGACGACGTGCGGGAGAAGCAGCTTGTCTCCTCGCTTCACGCCAACGTTGCCTCCCAGCTGCAGCGCTCGCAGGACACGCTGATCCGGACGGAGCGCAACCCCCAGCACACGGTCGTGGTCGCGTTTGCGAAGTCGGCTGCGCAGTAGGGCGGAAGTTTGCTGCTAGCATGGGATCTCTGTTGGAGATCTCATGCGCGCCGCCTTCTCTTCCTCCCTCGCCCTGATCGCCCTCTCGGTCGGGCTCGGGGCCTGCAACGACATCCCGACCGGCACCGTGGTCGGCATCCAGCCGGAGCGGCCGGACACCACGAGTGACCTGACCGCCGTCATCCTCACCCCCGCGGAGGACAAGGACGAGGTCAGCTACACCTACGCCTGGCAGGTGGACGGGACCGACGTCGCCGAGCAGACCACCGACACCATCCCCGCCGCCCTGACCACCAAGGGCGAGGTGTGGACCGTCCGGGTCACGCCCCAGGACGACAAGATCACCGGCGAGACGGTCACGGCGGAGGTGACCATCGCCAACTCGGCCCCCGTGGCCACGGTCGCCGTCGAGCCGCTGGACCCCACGACGGCCGATGACCTCACCGCCACGGCGCAGTCGTCGGACCACGACGGCGACGCCGTCACCCTGGACTGGGAGTGGACCCGCGACGGCGTGGTCGTGCCGGGCCAGGATCGCGACCGGGTGCCCTCCAGCGCCACCTCCAAGGGGCAGACCTGGGAGGTCACCGTGACCCCGACCGACGGCGAGACGGTCGGCGTGCCGGCCACCGCCTCGGTCACCATCGGAAACGAGGCCCCGATCGCCGAGAGTGTCGTGCTGACCCCCGACGTCGTCACCACCAGCTCCGAGGTGGTCGCGGTGCCGTCGGGCTCCGATCCCGACGAGGACGACCTGGTCTGGACCTTCGCCTGGTACGTGTCCGGCGGAGAGGTCAAGCGCGGGACCGACGACTGGCTCGACGGCGGGCAGTTCGTCAAGGGCGACACCATCATGGTCGAGGCGGTCGCCAACGACGGCAGCGCCGACAGCAACGTCGTGACCTCGGACCTGGTCACGGTCGGCAACACCGCTCCGGCGGTGGAGGGCGCCGAGATCGACCCGGCAGACGCCGATCGCAGCTCGGTGCTGTCCTGTCGGCCCATCGGCGGCTCGGATCCCGACGGCGACGCGATCTCCTTCATCACGACCTGGAACGTCGATGGCCGCGAGATCGGCGAGTACACCACCATCGACGGCACGCTCTTCCGCAAGGGCCAGACCGTGACCTGCACCCTCACCCCCACCGACGGCGAGGACGAGGGCAGCCCGGTCACCTCGGACCCGATCACCATCCAGAACACCCCGCCGCTGATCAGCGCGGTCACGGTCACGCCGAGCACGCCCCGGACGGCCGACACCCTGGGCGTCACCGTCTCCGGCGTGTCCGATCCCGACGGCGACCGGGTCACCCTGACCTACGCCTGGAACGTGGACGGCTCCCTGGCCTCGACCGCGTCCACCCTGACCCCGAGCGCCCACGCCCGCGGTGACGTGGTCGAGGTGACCGTGACGCCGAACGACGGGGAGGACGACGGCCTGCCCCTCACGGCGAGCGTGACCATCGCCAACACCCCGCCCACCGAGCCGGCCGTGGCCATCGACCCGGCCAGCCCGGGCAGCGACGACGACCTGCTGTGCGACGTGGTCGTCCCCAGCACCGACGCCGACGGCGACGGCATCACCTACACCATCACCTGGACCCGCAACGGCACCGCCTGGACCGGCTCCACGTCGACCACCGTGTTCACCGGCGACACCATCGACGCCACCGACACGGCGGTCCGCCAGACCTGGTCCTGCACGGTCGTGGCGAGCGACTCCATCGACTCGGCGACCCCGGTCACCTCATCGACCGTGACCGTCGCCGACGCGAAGGACTTCGTGCTCTTCACCACCAGGCAGATCATCACCAGCAGCGCGTCGCTCTCCAGCCGCAGCGCCGCCAACGCCCGGTGCGCCTCGGAGGCGTCTTCGGCGGGAATCTCCGGATCGAACTGGAAGATCGTCTACAGCAACCCGTCGGAGGACGCCAAGGACTACCTCGACTACGACGCCAGCCGCGGCGACCGGGTCTTCGACCGCCGGGGCACCCGCATCGACGGCGGCGACCTGTGGAACGCGTCCAGGCGCGTGACCCTGTCCGACCTGTCGTCCTGGACCATCACCGGCACCGGCAAGACCGGCGGCCTGAACATCAGCATTCGCGGCATGCCCAGCGAATACACGCTGATCCTGATCGACGGTCGGCGCCAGAACGCTGCCGGCAACGTCACGCCCAACGGCTTCAACGAAACCTCCACCAGCTTTATGCCGCCGCTGTCGGCCATCGAGCGCATCGAGGTCATTCGCGGCCCCATGTCGACCCTGTACGGCTCGGATGCCATGGGCGGTGTAATCAACATCATTACCCGCAAGGTCGCCAGCGAGTGGACCGGCTCCGTGACCCTGGACCACACCTTCCAGGAGAACAGCGACTACGGCGCCACCAGCAATGCCAGCCTGTACAC
>CALATR010000787.1 GCA_937891875.1 uncultured Pseudomonadota bacterium
CCGCCGCGGCCGCCGCCGCCCTGTCCGAGCGCGATCCCTTCCGCCGCCACGACCGCAGCGACCCACCCCCACCCGCATCCACCTCCGACGTGCTCGACCGCGCCCTGGCCCTGCTCCACGGCGATCCCCGCCTCCGACCGGGCGCGCGCCAGGCCCTCGCGCGCATCGTCGATCGCCTCGAGTCCGCCGTCCGCGACCGGGTCCCCAGCGAGCGCTCCGATCCGCCAGAAGAGGCGCTCCTACGTGCCATCGCGCGGGGCTGGGCCGATCGCCTCGCCCTGCGTCGCACCCCCGAGGGCCGTCGCGCCCGCCTGCTCGGTGGCCGCGGCGGCGAGCTCACGTCCGGAAGTGCGGTGCACCACGGCCGCCTCTTCGTCTGCGTGCAGGTGGACGACGGCCCCACCCGCGAGGCGCTCATCCGCCAGGCCAGCCTGGTCGAGGAGGACTGGCTGTCGGTCGAGGAACGCGTCACGACCACCTTCGACCCCGAGCGCGGCCTGGTCGTCGCCCGCCGCGAGCGCCACCTCGGCGACCTCGTGCTCGACAGCCATCCGGCCCCCCTCCCCGACGAGGCCCAGGTCGCCGCCACCCTCGCCGACGCGATCGCCGCGGACCTGTCCCGCCTGCCCCTGTCCGACCCCCCACTCTGCGACGTGCGCGCCCGCCTGCACCACCTCGCCACCGCGCTGCCCGACGCCGGCGCCCCCGACCCGTCCGACGACTGGCTCCGCGAGCGCCTCCCCGACCTGTGCCGCGGCCACCGCGGCCTCGACACCCTCACCGCCGACGCCCTCGCCAACGCCATCCTCGACCAGCTCCCCTGGTCCGTCCGCCAGACGCTGGACCGCGAGGCCCCCGAGCGCCTCGAGGTCCCCTCCGGCAGCCGCATCCGCCTGCAGTGGACCTGGGACGGCCCGCCGGTGCTCGCCGTGCGGATGCAGGAGGTCTTCGGCTGGACCGCCACCCCCCGCGTCCTCCAGGGCCGCGTCCCCGTCCTCCTCCACCTCCTCGCCCCCAACATGCGCCCCGCGCAGATCACAGAGGATCTGGCGTCCTTCTGGGCGAACACCTGGGTCGAGGTCAGGAAGGAGCTGCGCCGGAGGTACCCGAAGCACGCCTGGCCAGATGATCCTGCGAGCGCCGAGCCGGAGCGCAGGCCGCGGCGGAAGCGGTAGGACGGAGAGCGCGGTGCTTCGTCCGGTCGTCGGGTGGGGGGGTTGCGTAGCTTCGAGCGGGTCAAGGGCGGGTCGGTCCCCAGTCTCCAGTCTCCAGTCTCCAGTCCAACGGCAGAACGGGCGGTTCGGCGCGGTGGAGGTGCAGTGACGACGCCTTCGGCACCGCGGGCTCCCCATGCGAAGCGGGATGACCTCGCCCCGTTGGCTCCTCGCAAGCCGGCACCTTGATCTACGCCGCGATCCCCCGCCGCCTCCGATCCGCCGGTCGCCAGTCCTCGATCACGTCCCGCGGGAACAGCGGCGTCTGCCACGGGATCTCCCGGATCGCCGCGTCGAAGTCCGTGATCCCCTCTGTCCGCGCGTAGATCGTGTGCCGGTTCATCGGAGCGAAGAACAGCCGGAACGGGAACAGCGACTTCACGACCACGATGTCGGCCTTCCACGGGTCGAGGCCCATCTGGGTGTAGAAGCTCGGCTTCATGACCAGGTTGGCGCCCTCGGTGATGACGAGCTCGACGTGGTCGATGCGCACGTGCAGCACGCGGCCGAAGGCGTCGGTCGCGAGGCGCTTGCGGACCTCCCCGACGACCGGGAGGCTCTCGTTGCGGTCAGGGTCGAGCTTGCCGCCGACCCGCAGCTTGACCCGGCGACCGGCGGGCACATCCCACAGGGCGTGCACCACCTCGGGGTCGCGCATGGGCACGAAGGAGCGCAGGTCGGTCGCGTGCTCCAGCAGGGCGCGGAGCAGGCGGGTGTTGTCGCCGGTGCCGCCCGCGCCGACCACGTCGGAGGCGTCGACCATGCAGACCGTACCCAGCCGCCGCGCCCAGCGCTTCTCCCGCGCCTCGGCGATGGCGTCCAGCGCGTGGGGGAACTCCGGGGGCTGCTGGTGGCGGACCGACCAGCACAGATCCGCGAGCTCATCCGCCAGGCGCTCGGCCAGCTCGGGATCGTCGTCGGTGACGACGTGGGTCGCCCAGCCCACCTCGGGGTGATCCAGCCAGGGCTGGCTCTGGAACAGGCTGATGTAGAGCACGCGAGGATCGCGTTCCATCCTGCGCATCCAGCGATAGAGCGGGCGCATGGGGTTCAGGAAGTCGACGTTGTTGCCGCCGCCCAGCAGCATCGGCAAGGTGCGCCACGCGCTCACCGGGCGGACCTCGCCGACCGCGGTGCGCAGGAGCATCTCGCCGACCCGCTGGCCGACCCGGGCGTGATCGCGGTGGGGGTTGGTGCGGTAGGCGCCCATGATCGAGGTCATCCCGACCTTCTGCGGCGTCAGGTTGGCGTGCAGATCCAGGGACACGCCGACCGGGATGCCGCCGACCACCCGGCGGACCGCGGTGAGCAGCTCACCCTCGGGATCATCGACGCCGGGCACGCACAGGGCGCCGTGGAGCGAGAGGAAGACCGCGTCGAGCGTGCCAGCCTCCTCGAGCTCGCGCAGCAGCCGGGAGCGGAAGTGCATCCAGGTCTCGGGCGACAGCGGACCGCCGGGCACCGTCCACGCGCTGAACAGCGGCACCAGCTCCACCGGGCCGCCCCAGTCCTTCGCCGCGCGCACGAAGCCCGACAGCTCCGCGTTGCGCAGAAAGCCCGGCGCCTCGTGACCGTCGGGCCCGCACCGGGCGAGCAG
>CALATR010000788.1 GCA_937891875.1 uncultured Pseudomonadota bacterium
AGGCGCACGGCCTCCTGCTTGAACTCGAGCGTGTACTGCCTTCTCTTCCTGGCCATGTTTGGCCTCCTGGTTCTACCTACCAGGTGGTCCGTGCTCAGGGGGCAAGGTCACAGGCCCGTCCCGGCGAGCTGTGTCTCATGGGCCCGTAGACCGGCTTCGGCCGAGCAGACGTCCTGTGACTCGAACCCGGCCGGACCGCCGACCGAGCCCTCCATGAACGGCCCGGAACAGACCTGCAAGGCCCTCTTCCACAGTCAAGCCCGCGTTGCCATCCGGCCCTCCAAGCCTCCCTCCGTGGCCCTCCGAGTCTCCGTGTCTCCGTGGTGGGGGTGAAACGAGACCGATCGGCCCGCCGCACCCCGTCGTCCGCTCAGTCCGCCGCCTGCTCGTCCTTCTTCTCGCCGTCCTCGCCGTCCGCACCGTCCTCGCCGTCGATCTCGGAGAGCTTCTCCCCGGTGGCGTTGAGGATGCCGTCCCGCTCCGGGCCCGGCCTTGGCGGGCCTGCGGGGCGGCCGGTGATGGTGATCTCGCCGTCGACGTAGTCCACCACGGCGATGCCGCCGTTGCGGAGCTCGCCGAAGAGGATGAGATCGGCCAGGGGCTTCTTGACGTGCTTCTGGATGACGCGACCCATCTCGCGGGCGCCGAACTCGGGCTTGTAGCCTTCCTTCGCGAAGAACGCGCGCGCGGCCTCGGTGGCCTCGATGGTGACGTTGCGCTCGGTGAGCTGACCCTCGACCTCCAGCAGGAACTTGTCGACGATCCGCTGGATGACGACCTCGGGCAGCTTGTTGAACCAGGCGATCGCGTCCAGGCGGTTGCGGAACTCGGGCGGGAAGATCCGCTTGAGCTCGGCCTCGGCGCGTCCGGCGCCAGCCACCTCGACGAAGCCCAGTCCGCCCTTGGCTGCCTCACGGGCGCCGGCGTTGCTGGTCATGATGAGGATGACGTTGCGGAAATCGGTCTTTCGACCGGTGTTGTCCGTCAGCGTGCCGTGGTCCATGATCTGGAGCAGGATGTTGAAGATGCTGGGGTGCGCCTTCTCGATCTCGTCCATGACCAGGACGCAGTGCGGGGTCTTGTGGACCGCGTCGGTGAGCTGGCCGCCCTGGTCGTGCCCGACGTAGCCGGGGGGCGCGCCGATGAGCCGGCTGACCGAGTGCCGCTCCATGTACTCCGACATGTCGAAGCGGATGAAGTCGACGCCCAGGGCCTGGGAGAGCTGACGGGCCAGCTCGGTCTTGCCGACGCCGGTGGGACCGGCGAAGAGGAAGCTTCCGACTGGCTTGTCGGGGGGACCCAGGCCGGCGCGGGACATCTTGATCGCGGTGGTGACCGCGTCGATCGCCTCGCTCTGGCCGTAGATGACCCGCTTGAGGTCCTCCTCGAGGTTCTTGAGCCGGTCGCGATCCTCGGTGCTGACGGCCTTCGGCGGGATCCGGGCGATCTTGGCGACCGTCTCCTCGACGTCCTCCACCTCGACCCGCTCCTTGCCCTTGAGCCGCGCCGCGGCGCCCACCTCGTCCAGGATGTCGATCGCCTTGTCCGGCAGGTGACGGCCCGTGATGTGCTTGGCAGAGAGCTTCGCGCACGCCTCGATGGCCTCGGGCGCGTAGGTCAGCTCGTGGTGGCGGGCGTAGCGGTCGGCGAGCCCCTGGAGGATCTGCACGGTCTCGTCCACGGTCGGCTCCAGCACGTCGATGGTCTGGAAGCGCCGGGCCAACGCCTTGTCCTTGCCGAACGACTGGCGGTAGTCCTCGTGGGTCGTGCTGCCGATGACCCGCATGTCCCCGGTCGACAGTGCCGGCTTGAGCAGGTTCGAGGCGTCCATCGTGCCGCCGCTGGTGGCGCCGGCGCCGACGAGCATGTGGATCTCGTCGATGAACAGGATGGCCTTGTCGTCGTCCACGAGCTCGTTGATGACGCCCTTGAGCCGGTCCTCGAAGTCGCCGCGGTAGCGGGTGCCCGCCATGAGCGAACCCAGGTCCAGGCTGTAGATCTTCACGCCCTCGAGGAACTCGGGCACGCCGCCCTCGAAGATCCGCTTGGCCAGGCCCTCGACGATGGCGGTCTTGCCGACGCCGGGGTCGCCGATGACCATCGGGTTGTTCTTGCGACGGCGGGCGAGGATGTGGATCATCCGCTCGATCTCGAGCTCACGGCCGATGAGGGGGTCGATCTTGCCCTTCTCGGCGCGCTCGTAGAGGTTGGTGCAGAAGTCGGCGAGGGCGTCACCGGACAGGCCCTCGTCCGGATCCTCGGCGTCGGGACCGGTTCCGCGGGGGGTGCTGACCTCGCGGGCCTTGCCGTCCTTGCGGGTGCCGTGGCTGATGTAGCTGACCACGTCCAGCCGTCCGACCCCCTGCTGCTCGAGCAGGTAGACCGCGTCGGACTCGGGCTCGCCGTACATGGCGACCAGGATGTTGCCGCCGGTCACGGGCGTCTTGCCCGAGTTCTGCACGTGCATGATCGCGCGCTGCAGGACCCGGCGGAAGCCCATGGTCTGGGTCGGCTCGTACTCCATGCCCGGGGGCACGCTGTCGAATCCGTCCAGGACGGCGTCGACCTCGGCCTCGAGCTTCTTGAGGTTGGCCCCGCAGGCAGCGAGGATCTCGCTGGCCTCGGGATCGTGAAGCAGGCCCAGGAGCAGGTGCTCCAGGGTGATGAACTCGTGTCGCTCCTGGCGGGCTCGCTCGAGCGCCATGCCCAGCGCGACGCGGACTTCGTCTCCAAGCATTATTCGGGCTCCATGGTGCACTGCAGCGGATGACCGTGCTCGCGGGCCAGCTCGGTGACCTGGGCGACGCGGGTCTCGGCGATCTCTCGCGTGAAGACGCCCGCCACGCCGATCCCCGTCTTGTGGCACTGCAGCATGATGCGGGTGGCTGCAGCCGGGCTGTGCTTGAACACCTGGGTCAGGATGTAGACGACGAACTCCATGGTGGTGTAATCGTCATTGTGTAGGAGTACCCGGTATTTTCGCGGCTTCTTGGTCCGCTCCAGGGTCTGGGTCTCGCCTTTCTTCTCTCGCCGGCGCTGGGCCATGCAACCTGCTCCTTTCTCGTGGCCGAAGATACCCCGCCCGGTCGTCGCACTGCGAAGGGACATCCCTTGTGTGTGCACGTTCCCACCGAACGGCCAGGGGGGACGACGAGCCGTGACGTGCGCTACCCTTCGCCCGCCAGGTCAGGGAGTGAAGATGCATCGTGTGCTGGTCGTGCTCGCCGTGCTTGGGGGCTGCAGCAAGGTGGTCAAGCAGGAGGGCTTTCGCGCCACCATCGCGGAGGCCGACGACCCCAAGGTCGAGGGCACGTTCGAGGCCCTGGGCGATCCCAGCTGCGGGCGCTTCCAGCCCGATCGGCGCGAGGTGCATCTGAAGGCGGACCGCTTCGTGCTCGACGTCCTCGAGGAGCCCTTCTCGGGCAAGGACCGCGCGGTGAGCCTGGTCATCGACGGCGAGCGCTACGTCAGCGACCGCCCCGGCGCCGAGACCGCGCTGGTCATCGACAACCCCCGCGGCCGCATCATCGGCAGCCTGCGCGCGACCCTCATCCACGAGAGCGCCGGCACCACCATCGACGGCCGCCCGGCGCCGGTTCGGGAGCTGGGGGTGGATCTGACGTTCAACCTGCAGCCTTGTCTGTAGGCGGGGGGATCGGGGAGGGACGGCCTCGATGGCGTGGGTCAGGGGCGGGTTCGGCTGGCGTGATTCTCCGGCGGGTCGACGTCACGGTCCGGTCCGCCGGATCGGTGTGCCGGCTTGGGAAGTCAGGGGGGAAGTGCACTTTCACCACGGAGGTTCGGAGGGGGCACGGAGGACCACGGAGAGAGGCGTGGCGGGCTGGCGGTTCGGGGGTTGAGGGGCTTGGGGAGGCTCGGCTGGACGAGGGGCTCGTCCTCTGGCTGGACCAGCCGCGAGGGTGATCCTCGGCCAGGAACCGTTCATTCAGGGCCTTGAACTCCGACCCGCCAGCACGACTCGGCACGCCCCTCCGCTTCCCTCTCCGTGAGCTCTGTGTTCTCCGAAAACTCCGTGTTGAAGCCCGTTCTTCCCCGTAGCATCCGCAACCCACGCCTCCCGCTTCGAGTGCCTCCTTCACGGCCCTCCACCGCTTCG
>CALATR010000789.1 GCA_937891875.1 uncultured Pseudomonadota bacterium
CGAGGTCGACACCCGCGACGCCCTGCCCCTGCTCGACCTCGCCTACCACCACCTCCTCGCCGGAGCGGTCGAACAGCTCGCCACAAGGCCGGTCGACCTCGAGACCCGCATGACCGCCGGCGAGCCGCGGGCCCGCCTGGTCGGCACCCTCATCGACCCCGACCAGGACGTCGTCATCGTCGATGTCGCCCGGGGCGGCATGCTCCCCGCCCAGCTCCTGCACCGGGCGCTGATGACGCTCATCGACCCGGCCCGGATCCGCGTCGACCACATCTACCTGCAGCGCCTGTCCGACCCGAAGACGGGGGCGGTCACCGGAGTCGGGCACTCAGGCTCCAAGATCGGCGGACCGGTCAACGGTGCCACGGTCCTCGTGCCCGACCCGATGGCCGCCACGGGCAGCTCGCTCGCCTACGTGCTCGACGTCTATCGCGCCCTCGACGGCGGCCCCCCGGCGCGCATCGTGCCCATGCACCTCATGGTCACCCCCGAGTACCTGGCGAAGGTCGCCCGCGACGCCCCGGACGTCGCCGTCTACGCCCTGCGCCTCGACCGCGGCCTGTCCCCCGAAGACGTCCTGGCCACCGTACCCGGCGAGCGCTGGGACGAGGAGCGCGGCCTGGACGAGCACAGCTACATCGTGCCCGGCGCAGGCGGGGTCGGGGAGCTGTTGAACAACGCGTGGGTGTGAGGGACGGTCAGATCGGCTGGCGTGAGGTCGCGTTGCTCCCAGCGACGGAGTGGCGGGCCGGTCTCTGGTCCCTGGTCTCTGGTCTCTGGGCCCAGCGCGGTGGTGGGGGTGTCGTCGTTTCGGTGCGGCCGCGGAGTACGGCGGTTCCGGAGGTACCAGGCAGCCTCGAGTCTCGACGCGAGAAGCAACGGGTTGGGCGCGTGAAGCCCCCGCTCGGAGAGGGCCCCAGGGACCAGCGACCAGGGACCGCCCCGCCCCTCCCCCGCTCGAAGCAACGGACGAAGGCCAGACATCGCCCCGCCCCTCCCCCGCTCGAAGCAACGGACCCGGGCCAGACGATCAGCCCTCCGCCAGAACCCTCTCCAGCACGCTCGCCAGCTTCTTCGCCGTGCGGTTCGCGACTTCAGTCACCGCCGCATGGTCCACCTCTTCCGTGCCCACCCCCGCGCCGTAGTTGCTGACCACCGCCATCGCGCACGCCCGCAGGTCCATCGCGCGAGCCGCGAGGAGCTCGGGGACCGTGGACATGCCGACCAGATCGGCGCCCAGGATGCGGAGCATGCGGACCTCGGCCGCCGTCTCGTAGGCCGGGCCGGGCAGTGCAGCGTAGACCGCGTCGGGCAGGTCCATGCCGACCGCGGCAGCCGCCTCGCGGAGCGCGCTCTGCAGACCGGGATCGTGCGCGCGGGAGGCGTCCGGAAACCGAGCTTCGTCCTCGAACAGCGGCCCACCGAGCAGCGGGGTCTCCGCCATCAGGTTGATGTGGTCCGTCATCAGGGTGAGCGTGCCGGGCGGCAGGTCCGGGCGCACGCTGCCCGCCGAGCACGACAGGATCAGCCTGGGCACGCCCCAGCGGGCGGCCGCGCGGACGTAGCGCACGCAGGCGTCGAGATCGTAGCCCTCGTAGCGGTGGACCCGACCCGACAGGAAGAGCACCCGCCGACCGCCGAGCTCGGCGCAGATGGCCTGGCCTGCGTGTCCAGGCACCGTGGAGGCGGGCAGGCCCAGCTCCACTGTCGGCACCGCGCGCACGACGTGGGCAGCGTCGACGACCGGCCCGAGGCCCGAGCCCAGGGTGACCAGCGCGGCGGGCGGCTCCCCGAAGGCATCCTCGAGCGCCCCTCGAACGCGCTCCACAGCCCCCCGTTCACGCTCTCGCCGACCTTGGACGTCCATCCGACCTCCTGCGCCAGACCTGTGGCGCGCCGCCCCCTTTGGCCCTGCCGGAGCGCTCTGTCAACCGCGCACGGTGGCGCGTTGGCGAGGGATGGGGCATATCCAGCGACCCCAGGGAGCCTGGAAACGAGGATCCATGTCCGATCTGTTCGGAGATACCGAGCTCTGGTTCGTCGACACGCCCGAGCTGCTCGCCGAGATGGTGAGCGAGCTGCAGGACGCGACCGTCATCGGCGTCGACACCGAGAGCGACAGCTTTCACCACTACAAGGAGAAGGTCTGTCTCATCCAGTTCTCCGACCACAAGCGCGACTACATCGTCGATCCGCTTCGGGTCCCAGACCTGGAGAGCCTGGCTCCCTTCTTCAGTGATCCCGACGTGGTCAAGATCTTCCACGGCGCGGACTACGACATCGTGTGCTTGAACCGGGACTTCGGGTTCACGTTCAAGAACATCTTCGACACGATGATCGCCGCGCAGATGGCGGGCATGCCTCGGATCGGCCTCGCCGACCTGATCGACCGCTACTTCGGCATCACCATCGACAAGCAGTACCAGCGGCACGACTGGGCCCGGCGTCCCCTGCAGGACGAGCACATCCAGTACGCCCGCGGAGACACGCACTTCATCCTCGCGATCCGCGAGCTGCTCATGCTCCGCCTGGCCAAGCTCGGCCGGCTGGGACACGTCGAAGAAGAGTGCGTGCTCCTCGAAGATCGCGAGTTCAAGCCGCGCGAGCCGGACCCACACCCCTGGCTCAAGACCAAGCGCAGCGCCCACCTGACCGACAACCAGAAGCGCGTGCTCAAGCACCTCTGGTACTACCGGGACAAGGAAGCCGAGCGCGCGGACCGACCCCCGTTCAAGGTCCTGCCCGACCCGGTGCTGGTGAAGTCCGCCGAGGTCCGCCCCAAGACCCTGGACGAGCTCGAGCGCCTCTTCCCCAAGAAGTCCGCCATGCGCCGCCGCTACGGCAAGGGCATGGTCGCCGCCGTGCTCGCCGGGATCGAAGACGACAGCCCGGTGCCCAAGCTCTCGCGCAAGCCCAGGAAGAAGGTCGAGACCCCCAAGGGTCCGCCGCGCAAGCTGCACGGTCGCCAGGCCGAGCGCGCCCTGGACGCACTCAAGCAGTGGCGCAACGACGTGGTCGACCACACCCCCGGCCGCACCCCCGTCACCGTCGCCAGCAACTCCGTCCTCAAGAACATCGCCGCGGTCCGCCCCCTCGACCTCGACGAGCTCCGCGCCATCCCCGACGTCAGGAACTGGCAGGTCGCCGACTTCGGCGAGCAGCTGCTGGAAGTCCTCGAGGAGGTCGTGCCAGCCGACAAGATCGGCGACGAG
>CALATR010000790.1 GCA_937891875.1 uncultured Pseudomonadota bacterium
CGTGTCCTTCGACCGGCCCCGCTCGCCCCCGTTCCCCGAGTCAGTGCTTCGACGGCGGAGGCAGCTTGCCGAGCATGTCTCCCGGCTCGACCCCGTGCTCGCGGAACCAGCCCTCGTTGACCTCGAGCGCGTACATGGCCGGTCCGCCCGACTTCGTGCCGCGCTGGCTCATGGGCTGCATATCCGAGATCGACAGGATCTTGCCGCTCTTGTCGGCAAACGCGATGGACAGGGGGAAGCGCACGTTCTTCATCCAGAAGCTGCGCTCCTTCTCGTCCGGGTAGATGAAGAGCATGCCCTCGTTCGCGCCCAGGCCGTCGCGGTTCATGACACCGCGGGCGCGTTCTTCCCCGTCGTCGGCGACCTCGACCAGCATGCTGTGCTCGCCGACCGTGATGGTGGTGGTGGGCAGGGCGTGCCGCTTGCACGCGGTCGCCATGACTGCGGTGCCGGCCAGGGCCAGGAGCAGGTGGCTGCGGTTCACAACAGGCTCCCTTGGGGATCGTCGGGGTCGTCTGGGGAGTCGTCGCCCAGGTACGCGCCGATGAGCTCGGCGCCCCGGCGGGTGACGACGCGGCCGCGGGGGGTGCGCTGGAGGTAGCCCTGCTGGATGAGGTAGGGCTCGTAGGTGTCCTCGATGGTATCGCGCGACTCGCCGATCGCCGCCGCCAGCGTGTCCAGGCCGACCGGTCCGCCGCTGAACTTGTGGACGATGGTCGAGAGGATCCGCCGGTCCATCTTGTCGAGGCCGGACGCGTCCACCTCCAGCCGATCCAGGGCGTGGTTGGCGATGTCCGCGTCGATGGTGCCGGTGCCTTCGATCTCGGCGAAGTCCCGCACCCGGCGGAGCAGCCGGTTCGCGATCCGCGGCGTGCCCCGGGCCCGGCGAGCCAGCTCGGTGCAGCCCTCGCGGGTCAGCGGCACGCCGAGGCGATCCGCGCTGCGAGCCAGGATCAACGCCAGCTCTGTCGCATTGTAGAAGTCGAAGGTGGCGTGGATGCCGAAGCGCGCGCGCAGGGGCGCGGTGAGCATGCCCGAGCGGGTGGTGGCGCCGACCAGGGTGAAGCGGCTGACCGGCAGCTTGACCGACTGGGCGCCCGGACCCTGGCCGATGACCACGTCCAGCTCGAAGTCTTCCATGGCGGGGTAGAGCACTTCCTCGACCGCGCGGTTCAGCCGGTGGATCTCGTCGATGAACAGGACCTCGCGATCCTCCAGGTTGGTGAGGATCGCCGCGAGGTCCCCGCCGCGCTCGATGCTGGGCCCGGACGCCGTCCGGTAGGGCACGCCCAGCTCCTCCGCGATGATGTTCGCGAGCGAGGTCTTGCCCAGGCCGGGTGGTCCGGCGAGGAGCACGTGGTCCAGGGGCTCACCCCGGCCGAGGGCGGCGCGCATGTACACCCTCAGGTTCTCTACGATCCGCGGCTGACCGACAAACTCGTCCAGGCTGCGCGGACGCAGGGCGGGATCGTGTCGCTCGAGCTCGTTGGGGTCGACCAGACGCTCCATGTCAGCTCCGGAGGCTCGACTGCAGGGCGACGCGCACGCGCTGGCCGACCGGCGTGTTCTCGTCCAGGCCCGCCTCGCTCACCCGGATGCGGGCCGCGTCGATCTCCGCCTTCGTCCAACCGAGTCGCTCCAGGGCGAGCGCGAAGGTGTCGACGGTGGGGGCGGTGCGTGGGGGCGTGGCGGCAGAGGTCGGGGCGGCAAAGCCCGCGGCGGGTAGCTTGCCCTTCAGCTCCAGCGCCAGGCGCTGGGCGGTGCGCTTGCCCACGCCGGAGATGCGGCAGAGGGCAGTCACGTCGTCGGTCTCGACCGCGCGCACGAGGCCGGGCAGGTCGAAGGCCTCCAGCGCGGCGAGGGCGAGCTTGGACCCCACCTTGTTGACGCCGAGCAGCACCACGAAGGCCTGCTTCTCGGCGGCGGTCTCGAAGCCGAACAGGGTGATCGCGTCCTCGCGCACCTGGGTGCTGATGATGGCGGTCACCTCGCCCTCGGCCTGCGACCACGCGTCCAGGGTGCGGCCGGGGGCGTGCACCTCGTAGCCGACGCCGCCCACGTCGAGGATGGCGACGTCGGGGGTGCGGTCGACCAGGACTCCGCGTAGCAGGCCGATCATCGGGCAATGCTCCGGGCCGCGAGCACGCGGGCGTGGTGGTGGTGGGTGATGGCGATGGCGAGCGCGTCGGTCACGTCCGCGGGACCGTCGGGCAGCGAGCCGAGCAGCATGCCGACCATGCGGGCGACGGCCTTCTTGTCGGCCCGTCCGTGGGCGCCGACGGTGCGCTTGATGGTCATCGGGTTGTACTCGGCGGGCTCGTAGCCGCATCGGGTGGCGGCCAGCAGGGCCACGCCGCGGGCGTGACCGAGGCGCAGGGCGCTCTCCGCGGACTTGTGCTTGAAGATGGACTCGATGGCGACGGCGTCGGGGCGAACCTCGGTGATCGCGCGCTCGAGGCCGTCGTAGATCGCGGCGAGCCGGTGGGCCATCGGGTCCTTCGACGAGGTGCGGATGAAGCCCGCATCGACGAGATACAGCCTGCCCCGTCGCTTCTCGACGGCGCCGAAGCCGGTGACGGCGGGTCCAGGATCGATTCCGAGCACGAGCACGGCGGGACTCTGGGGCGGGGAGGAGCGGCGGGAGCGGGGGAGGGAGCCGCAGTCTAACGCAGGGAGGGATGCAGCCGGCGGGCGACAGGGTGCGGGGGTCCTCCGAGGTCTGGGAATCTGGGTGGAACCCGAATTTTTTATTCACACTTCGCAGTTCTGTACGTAGTGTGGGTGCATTCTCAGGGGAGGTTCTGTGCGTACCAGGCTCATGCTGCCGTTCTTGCTGCTCGCGTGCCAGGCTCCGGCCGGGCCGGGCGTCCAGCCACCGCTGGTGGACGATCCCGTCGATC
>CALATR010000791.1 GCA_937891875.1 uncultured Pseudomonadota bacterium
CCTCTGGGCACCCCTCTGTGCCTCTGTGCCTCTGTGCCGAGCGGTTCCCCGCCCCGCCACCGAACCCCGGCCTCGCCCGCGGATCCCCGCTCCCCTACTCCCCCTCCAGCTCCCGCCTGGCCGCCCCCGCCGCCGCCGACCCCGGAAACTGCTCGATCACCGCCTGCAGTCGCTCCCTGCCCTCGTCAACCCGGCCCACCGCGATGAGCGCGCGGCCGAGGCGCAGGCCGGCCTCGGGGGCGATGACGCCCGGGGCGTCCAGGAAGTCGGTCAGCAGCGGGATCGCGGCCTCGGGGTCGTCCTTCAGCAGCACGGACGCCTCGTAGCGGGCCTGCTGGGCCTCGTCGGGGCTGCCGCGGGCGATGACCTCGCGGAAGGCGGCCACGGAGGCATCCCGGTCGCCCTGCATGCGGTGGAGCTGGGCGAGCAGGACCCGGGCGTCGATGTCGTCCGGATCTGCGTCCAACCTGCGTTCCAGGCCGTTCCTGGCGCGCTCGACCTCGCCGGCGAGCAGGGCCTGCTTGAGCGCCTCGACCGCGGGGAGGGGCTCGGCCGTACCCTGCTGCACCGGGACGGGCGCCCGGCGCACGACACCGTCCAAAAGGGCATCTCCGGCCCGGAGCAGCACGTCGGTCTCCGGGCCGGTCACCCGCACGACCCCCTCGCTGACGTGCACGGCAAACGGCGCCTCGACCACCTCGAAGCGCGTGCCCACGACGGTCACGTCCCAGTCGCCCGCGTGCACGACCAGAGACTCGCCCGCCGGCCGGGGCGCGGCCTGCACACCGACCCGACCCACCCGCAGGGCGAGGTCCACCCGCCCGGGCGCCTCCTCCACGACGACCTCGCTGTCCGCACCCACCTCGACCCGGTCGGCGCCGACGGCGTGCACGCCGGCCAGCAGCACGATCTCGTCGGTCGTCTCGACCTCCGTCGCGATGATCTCGTCCGGGGAAGGTCCTTCGACCGCAACCGGCTCGTCGGGCGGGCTCTGCGGGAGCGCCAGCGCCAGCACCAGCATCGCAGCGGGCACGGCCACGACGAAAGCGAGGCCACCGTACAGCCACACCCGCCGCCGTCCCGCTCGCCGGGCCTCGGCCCGATCCACCAGCGCCTGCACCTCGGACGCAGACGGCGCGGGCCGCCGGGTGTGCTCGGCCCAGTCCTGCAGCTCGTCGTCGAGGCTCATGGCTCCCTCCCCAGCGCCGCCCGCGCCCGATAGAGTCGGGTCGACGCCGCATTCTCACTGATCCCCAGCACGCTCGCCGCCTCCTGGACGCTCATGCCCTCGACGTGCACCAGCACGATGACCTCGCGCTGGGCCTCCGGGAGCTCACGCAGGAGCCCGTCGATCCGCGCCCTCGCGTCCAGCCTGGCGTCGACGTCCTCCCGGCCCAGGGCCACCCCCGCGGCCTCGGCCCCCGCCCGCTCGCGGATGCCGAGCCGGTGCCACCAGCGCCGCCGCCGCCCCCGGGCCTTCTTGATCGCGATGCCGAACAACCAGCTCTTCAGGTTGCCGCGGTGCTCGTAGCGGTGGAGCGTCTCGAAGAAGGCGAGGAAGGTCTCCTGGCAGATCTCGTCGGCGACGTCCGGGCCGGACGCCGGATCCGTGCGCAGCGCGACCGAGCGCACGGCAGCGCCATGGCGGGCGTAGAGGTGGCCGAGCGCCTGCATGTCACCCTCCCGGAGGCGCGCCACGAGGGCGAGATCGAGGTCTGGTGGTGCGGTCACGTCAGGGGTTGCCGTCAGGGCCGACGGATCTGTCGCCGGAAGAACGCCCGCAGGCCGATCTCCACGACTCCACTGTCGTAGACGCGTTCATGGCCGTCCTTGACGACATCACGCACGGGCGCAAGCCGGACCATCACCTGTCCGATCAGGGGCCCCCTCAGCGGCGGCGTCAGGGCGAGCTCGAGCCGAGGCTGGGCCCAGATCACCCACGGCAAGGCGGCCACGTCGAGGGCAGCACCGAGGCGCAGCCCGACCGACCGCGGTCCGAGACGCACGAACGCGCGCACGTGTCCCCGTCCCTGGCGCAGGTTGCCGCCACCTCCGAGTCCCACGCCGAGATCGACCCGCTCGCCGGACCCGAAGACCGCGGTGTCCACGACCAGCCTCGGACCCAGCGCGTTGGCCAGGCTCGGCAGGTCCCCCCCGCCGCCGATCTCGCCCATCACCACCATGCCGGCCTCCGCCTCGAGCCCCGGCGGGTGTGGGATGCGGGTCGACACCTCGGGTGGCTCGATGGTCGGTTCTCCGCTGGCTACCTCCAGGATCTCCCGCGCCGCCACCGCCAGGCGCGCTGCCGCCCCGGTGTCCCGCTCGGAGCGCACCGTGCGCACGACCGCCCGCTCCTCGCTGATGAAGGCGACCGCCAGGTGCACCGCATCTTCCTCGGTCGTCACCCACGCGACCGCCCGCCCCGGTACCAGCTCGCCGCGGACGGCGTCGAGCTGACCGGGCAGCGCACGGCCAGAAAATCCGTCCGGACCTGCCTCTTCGGCCACGTCCACACCCGCGAGGCGCAGCTCGTCGCGCAGCGCGTCCTCGACCGGATCGTCGCCCAGGTCCAGGAGCACGACGCCCCCCGGATCTCCGGCCAGCGCCGTCAGGGACAGGAGTAGCGGTAGACCGACCACAGGGTCTGCTCCGGACAGGCGAGGCGCTGGTCGAGGTTGTTGTCCAGGACGTCGAGCACGGCGTTCACCTGCCCGCCGTAGCCCAGGTGCGACGACAGGCTGCGCGACCGCTGCGCGTCGATCTCGATGTCCGCCCAGTCCGGGTCGGGCCACAGCTCGGACAGGGCGTCGATGTAGGCCTCCACGTCGCGCTCGTCGAGGGGCTCGGTGTGGCACGGTGCCTCCTCGAGCCGGGCGAGCTTCTCCAAGAGCCGCGACACGTGGGGCCGTGAGCTGTCGCCGAGACAGGACGCGAGGTCATCAGGGCAGTCGCGCATGGCCTGGGCCGTCTCGGTGGTCCAGGGGCCGGAGACGTGCATCAGTGCGGACAGGGTCTCGACCGCGCGGGGGTCCTGGCTCTGCGCGTAGTAGGTGGCCGGATCGCGCTTCACGTCCTCCCGGGCCCACAGGGCGTGCGCCGCCACCGTGGCCCAGGCCAGGGTCATCACCGATCGCTCGGGCTGATCGCCCTGCAATGTGCCCTTCCAGGCGGCGTCGCTCTCGTAGATCTCCGGGTAGAGCACCGCGACCTCGTGCCAGGTCGTGCCCTGCTGGATGGCGAGGCAGCCCGCGTCCCCCTGGGCTTCGGGGTCCACCCGCCAGGGCGGCCCGTACTCGGCGCACCCGAACGCGGTCGCCTGCCAGCCAGTCGCCAGGAAGAACGCCGGAGACAGCGCGATCCCGTCACTGGGATCGTCGTCGAGACGGCGCGACGCGTGGGCCGCGGCGAGCCCCCAGCGGGCGGAAGGCAGGCGAAACCCTGGAACCTCCGACGGGATGCAGACGGAGGGCGGATCGCTGTCGTCGGTCGGCGCGTCGAGCAGCAGCTCCCGGGTGCAGCCCCCGGCGATCCCGAGGGTGCAGACCAGCATGATGTGTGCGCGAGCCCCCACGTCCAGCCTCCGCCCCGCCGCTTCTGCGAGGTCGCAGGCTATCGTGGCAGGTCGTGCCGCACCCTGCCGCCGCCGTTGCGCCTAGGGGATCACGGGCATCATCGGCAGCGAAGGCACGAAGGGCTGCCACACGTACGCGACCTCGACGTAGCTCCACCCGGGCTGGCCGCCGCGCAGGGCGTGCATCTCGGTCAGGAAGTCGTGCCGCGTCGGGTGCGTGTTCGGCAGCTGCACCAGGCTCACGTTCGAGGACAGGGTCGGCGGCTGGTAGTCATCCTCGAGCACCCAGTGATCGCGCCAGCGCTCGGTGCCGTTGATGAGCTCGAGCTGGCGGTAGAGGTGGCCGGCGAGCGCCGACGGACCATCGTGCTGGTTGTGGTGCACCTGGTAGGTCCGCGCGTCGATGATGGCGCCCTGCAGCGGCGGCAGGTTGACCACGGGGAAGGTGCCGGTCACCGGATCGGGCTCGGGCGGCGCGTAGTAGGAGAAGACGAGATCAGCGAAGCGGGCGAGGCCGATCGGCGGCGCCCCGAGCATGGTGAGCAGGGTCGTGCTGGCGTTGTAGAGCGCGCTCTCGTCCTGCACGACCCAGCGCTCGGTCCACACGGCCGGACCGGGCACGCCGACCTGGCCCCCGCCGCTCTGGGTCACCTGGACCAGGCCCAGCCAGGAGCCGTCCCCGATGATGTCCAGCGACCCGCTGTCGATCTGGAACGCGATCGAGATGTCCAGGTCGCTCGCCGGTGTCTTCGCCTCGGGGACCTGCATCGCGACGCGGCCGCGGGCCATGCGGGCGGCGTCCATCATGCGCACGAGCGCGATGAAGCTGCCCAGGTCCGTCACGCCATCGACCGGCTCGAGCACCAGGTGCTGGGGGTTTGCGAGCGGGGGAAGGGAGCTGCCGCCGGGCCACAGCCGCGTCTCCAGCCAGGCACCGCCTGCGTGCTGCTGGATCAGGTACCCGGCGAGCTCCCCCAGCTCGCCGAACATGCCGAGCGCACGGACCTCGAAGACCAGCACGCCGGGCTCTCCCCCCGCGTCGGCCGGAGCCTGCTGCTGCTGCTGGGCCTGCTGGGCAGGGTCGCCGTTGGCGGTGTCGGAGAGGCGTGCCGGCTGCAGCCGCACCTCGGCGTAGCGAGCGTCCGTCACCTCTTCGACCGGCTTGGGCCGCGCGGTGCCGTCGGTGAACGTGGTCCACGAGGCGAGCTCCCCGCCGTACAGGACGAGGTGGCGCTCGGCGGTCAGCGGCTGGCCCGCCACCGCGTAGATCCAGTGCTCCGCACCGCCGGCCGCGTCATCGGCCTGGGTGTCCGATCCCGACCAGAACTGGGCGACCGCCCGGCCCGTCGGACCGAGCACGGTGCGGGGAGGCCCGAAGACCAGCGTGGACCCCGCGTCGGTGCCACCGTCGGCGGCGTCCCCCGGGGGGCGGGTCAGGCGGACATCGGCGGCGAGGCGCGGGTCGGGCACCGCGCGCGCGTTGGCCCGCAGGCGCGGGTTGGCGACCGAGATCGGCCGAACGAAGCGGGTCTTCCTGTTGTCGTCCATGGTTCCTCCCAGAGCGCGCACAGACAAGCACGCCGGGAGCCCCCGCTCAAGGCGCTGACGTCGAGATTCCGTGCGGCTGGCCCTCGACCCGCGCCACCACCTCGTCGAGGGACAGGACGTCGAGCCGGCGCGCCCGATCGATGCTGCCGAGCCGATCCGGGAGGGACCGCG
>CALATR010000792.1 GCA_937891875.1 uncultured Pseudomonadota bacterium
CCAGCGGCACCAGCGCCCCGCCACTCCCCTGCCCGCGGCAACGTCCTCTTCGCCAGCGGCACCAGCGCCCCGCCACTCCCCTGCCCGCGGCAACGTCCACTTCGCCAGCGGCAACAACGCCCCTCCACTCCCCTCCGGCGCGTTACCGCGCTGACTGATGAAGACCCCCACCACGCCCGTCCTGCGGCGGCTCATCCCCTGGATCCTCGGCGGCACCCTCGTGGTGCTCGCGGTGCTCGCGATCACGCGGATCGTGTGGCTGCGGGAGCAGGTCTACAACCAGGCGCAGCAGCGGCTCGAGGAGCGCCTCGAAGAGCGGGTCCAGACCTGGGAGAAGGGGTTCCTCGGGACCCTGCAGGCGTGGCTCGACCTCGCCGCCGAGCGTGCCGACAACGCGCCGATGGTCCAGGAGAAGCTGCGCTCCGAGCCGTCGAGCTACCTGGAGTCGATCTACGTCTGGGTGCCTGCGCGCCGGATCACCCCCGAGGGTCGGGTCCGGGAGGCGCGGATGATCTTTCCCGTCGCCCACGGCTTCGAAGACCCCCAGGCCATGGCGAACCACCCCTGCATGGTCGACGCGCGCCTGCTCCAGTACAGCGACGCCACCCCCGGTGAGATCAGCGACGCCTACCTGCAGGGCTGCGCCAAGGCCCCCATCGCCGCGCGGGTCGAGGCCGCCCTGTCCGCGGCCGCGGTGCTCGCCGGCGATCAGCGCTGGGACGACGCGCTCCAGGCCCTCGACCTCGCCGGGGTGCCGCCGGAGATGACCCTGCGCGAGGCCGTCGAGCTGGGCATCACCGCCGATCGCGCGGTCGTCTTCCACAGCCAGCGCGCCGCCCTGCACATGAACCGCAACATGCCCGGTGACGAAGACCGGGCGTTGAATCTGTACTACCAGACCGGCGTGCAGCTGGCGGAGCTGGACGCGCCCGACGCCATGGGCCTGGAGAACAACCGCTGGGCGCTGCTCGACGAGCTGCAGCGTCACGACCGCGATCGCCTGCACCAGCGCCTCGCCATCGAGTTCGAGGGCCTCGAGCGCCGCCTGCGCGCCTACCGCGAGATCACCTCGCAGGTGCTGCCCGAGCCCCCCGGCCGCACCAGCTCCGAGCCGCGCCTCATCCGCGACCAGTACGCCGAGCGCCCCTACCTGCTCTACTACAACACCGTGCGCACCAGCTCCGGCGAGTGGCTCGGGGTCGCCCTGCAGCTCGACCAGCAGCTGGTGCTCAACGACTTCCTCGCCAACACGTCGGACCTGCGCCGCGACCTCGCCATCACCGAGGCGAGCGGCACCTGGCTGCTGGGCGCGCGCCGCCAGCCCCGCGATCTCGCCATCGCCGTGCCCTTCCCCAACACCCTCGCCCACCTGCGCGTCGGCATGTACCCGGACGCCATCGAGCGCCGCGCCGAGCGCAAGGACGAGGTGTGGATCCTCCCCCTCATCCTCGTCACCTTCCTCGTGATCGTGGCGTTCTTCGCCCTCTCTGCGCAGATCTCCGCCCAGCGCCGCCTGCGGGAGCTGCTCGATCGCCAGCGCGAGTTCACGACCCGGGTCACCCACGAGCTGAAGACGCCGATCGCCGGCATCAAGGTCATGGCCGAGACCCTCGAGCTGGGGGCGTTCAAGGGGGATGCGGGTCGCGAGGCCGCAGCTCGGCGGATCATCGACGAGGCGGATCGCCTGACCAGCCGGATCGACGAGGTGCTGTCCTCCACCCGCGAGCGCCAGGTCCCAGACCCGGTGGTCTTCGACGTCGAGGAGCTGCTGTACGAGCTCATCGACGTGTGGGGCCCGCGCATGGAGCAGCACGGGGTGATGCTCGAGGCCGACCTCGACCTCGCGCCGGAGGTCAAGGGTGACCCCCAGGCCGTGCGCGACGCCGTCGGCTGTCTGCTCGACAACGCGCTCAAGTACCGCGACCCCAAGAAGGAGCCCCAGCGCGTGCTCCTGACCCTGGCCGGCGACGAGCGCACCACCACGGTCGAGGTCGCGGACAACGGGCTCGGCGTGCCGCCCGCGATGCGCCGCAAGATCTTCGATCGCTTCGTGCGGGTCGAGGGTCCCAACCGCGGACTGTCCGGCGGGCACGGCCTCGGACTCGCGCAGGTCGCCGCGACCGCCCAGGCCCACGGCGGCAGCATCACCTGCACCGAAGGTCTCGACGGAGGCGCGCGCTTCACCCTGACGCTCAAGGCCGCTTGATCCCGGGGCGGACCTGCGCGACCCTGCCCCATCATCGAGCCCTGGAGGCCCCCGTGCGCACCCTGATCACCGCCGCTGCCCTGACCCTCGCCCTGTCCGCCTGCACCGGCGGCGGAGGCGGCCTCACCGTCGAGCAGCTGAACGCCGCGAAGGACAGCGTGCACTCGATGCAGCCCAAGGCGGACGCGATGAAGGCGCTGGAGTCCCTGGGCGCGCCGGCGAAGTCCGATGAGAACGGCATGAGCTGGTTCGCCAAGGACGGGGATGGCTGCAAGGAGCTGCACGTCCAGATGATCGGCGACATGGTGGGCAGCACCGAGATCAAGAAGAGCGCGTGCCCCGAGTAGGGGCGAGATGAATCCACCTGCCGGCCTCGCCGCCCTCGCCGCTCTCGGGCAGGTCGCGCTCGCACTGCTGTACGTGCTCTCGTCGATCCCGGCCCACGCGTGGGGTCCAGAGGCCCACCGCGCCGTCGCCAGCGAGGCCGAGGCCCAGCTCACCGCCGAGGCTCGTGCGGCCCTGCGAGAGCTCCTCGGTGAGCAGCACCTCGCCGACCTCGCCAACGACCTCGACACCCTGCGCGACGAGCCGGCGTGGGCGTGGAGCAAGCCGCTCCACTACGTGAACATCGAGTTAGAAGGCGTACAGTTCGACATGGAGCGCGACTGCCCCGAGGCGCGCTGCGCGGTGGGCGCGGTCCGACACTTCGCCCACGTGCTGGCCGATCCCGAGCAGCCCCGGGGCGAGCGTCTGCTGGCCCTGCAGGTGCTCGTCCACGTGGCTGCCGACCTGCACCAGCCCCTGCACGCGGGCTACGCCGAAGATCGCGGCGGCAACGACCTGCACGTGCTGCTCGAGGGCCAGCGGACCAACCTGCATGCCGTGTGGGACGACGTCATCGGCGAGCGCGCCGCGGCAGCACCCCTGCGTGCACGCCACGAGCCGCGGGGGCGCGACCTCGCCCCGGAGACCTGGGCCAACGAGAGCTTCTTCATGGTCCGGCAGGGCGTCTACGCCACGCCCGCTGGCGCCGAGGTGCCCGCCTGGTACCTGACGGGCAACCAGCGCAGCGCCAACCAACGCCTCGCCCAGGCCGCCGCGCGCCTCGCCGGCGTGCTGGACATCGCACTGACCGGCCAGGACCTGCCGTTCCCCGACGCCGCGCTGTCGCGGGATGCTCCGACCCGCGCGGTCCCCTGGGACACCGTCATTGCCGTGGCGATCGGCGCGCTGCTGCTCCTCGGGGTGATCGGCGTCGGCGTGCGCGTCGTCGTCCGCCGCCCCCAGGGGCTGTGGCGGCTCTACCTGTCGGCCCCCGGGCTGCTGCTCCTGACCCTGACCTGCGTCGGCATGATCTCGCTCGCCGACGTGATCATGCCCTTCGTCTACGGCACCGCGTTCGACGACGTGCTGGTCGGCTCCCGCGACCCCTGGGGCCTGCTCCTGCCCGCGGCCTTCGGCATCGGCGCCGTGCTGGTCGCGCTCGTCGGCCAGGCGACCGCCGCGTGGACCATCCCCCGCATCGCGGTGCACCGGGTCCACCGCCTGCGGGTGCGCCTGGCGACCGGTCTCGTGCGCGCCCCCACCCCCTGGCTCGGCGCCCGCCGCAAGGCCGACCTGCTCGCGCTGCTCAACCAGGACATCCCGGTGCTCCAGGACGGGCTGGTCGACGCCATGCCCCGCCTCGCCCGCGGCATGCTCTCCGGCATCGCCTGCATCGGCGTCATGCTGTGGGTCGACTGGCGGCTGTTCCTCGTCACCGGCATGGTCGTGCCCCTCGCCCTCTTCATCCCCCGCCGGATCGCGCGATCGGCGAGCCGCTCGGCCAAGGCGCGCCAGCAGGCCGGCGCAGACCTCGCCGCGGTGCTGCTCGACGCGCTGTCCGCGGTGGAGGTCATCCGGGCGTTTGGCCTGGAACCATGGTTCGAGCGGCGCTTCTCCGAGGTCGCCGTCCGGGCACGCCAGGCCACCGCCCGCTCCGCACGGCTGGCGCTGTGGGCGTCGGGCGCGACCGCCATCGCGATGATCGCCACCACCATCGCGATCCTGGGCCTGGGCGTGGTCATCGCCATCGTCTTCGACGTGTCCGCGGGCGGCCTCATCGCGTCGTACGTCGCGCTCATCAACCTGGCCGGGTCGGTCAACCGCATCGGCGGATCCGTGCCCGCCCTGTCCCGCGCCAACGCCGCCTGGGCCCGCCTGTCCGAGCTGGACGCCGAGCTCCCCGAGCCCCCCGCCCCGACCGACGCCACCGCCGCCCCCCTGCGCGACGGCATCCGCCTCGACAACCTGCGCTTCAGCCACGACGGCGTCACCGCCCACCTGGACGGCGTCGACCTCACCCTGCCCGTCGGCCGCCGCACCGCGATCATCGGACCCAGCGGATCGGGCAAGTCGACCCTGCTGCGCATCCTGCTGACCGAGCTGCACCCCGACGGGGGCGCGCTGCTGTGGGACGACATCCCCTTCGATCAGCTCGGCGAGTCCGCGATCCGCGCCCGGATGGGCTTCGTGCCCCAGCGCCCGCAGGTCTTCTCGATGTCGGTCAAGGACAACCTGCGCCTCGGGGCCCAGGACGCCAGCGACGAGGCCATCCGCGAGGCCGCCCGGGCCGCGGACGTGCACGACGCGATCGCCGCCCTGCCCGCCGGGTACGACACGCCCATCGGGGACGGCGGCGCGGCCCTGTCCGGCGGCCAGCTGCAGCGGCTCTGCATCGGCCGCGCCCTGGTGCGCCACCCC